>SLQK01000331.1 GCA_007131525.1 Nitriliruptoraceae bacterium
GTCGGGGTCGAGTTCGACCACGCCGCCCTGGAGGCCACCTCGCTCGGCGGGGTGTTCGCCGAGGTGCTGGGTCGTCTGCCGCGGCGCGGCGACCGGATCACCGTCCAGGGCTTCGAGCTCGAGGCTCTGGGCGTTCGACGGCGCGCAGTCAGCGAGGTGGTGCTGCGCCCCGCACCGGGCGCCGGCTCGGACGCGGGTTCGGACGGCGGCCGGGACGGCGGTCCCGGCAGCGGCGGCCGGGATGGCGGCTCGGACGCGGCCTAGGGCAGCGGCCTGGAGGCGGGTTCGGACGGCGGTCCGGGCAGCGGCGGCGACGGGTCCGGCCGCTAGGTTCGCCGTCGTGGCAGCTCCGACCATGACGCGCCGGGACGGCGGGACAGGGAGGCATCGTGGCGACGCGAGGGGTGGTGCTCGGAGGCCCGTACGCCTTCCTGGGGGCGCTGGCCGAGCAGGTGGAGACCAAGGGCTTCGATGCCGCCTGGGTCGCGGAGACCGATCGCGAGTCGATCGTGCAGGCGTCGGTGGTCCTGCAGGCCACCGAGCGGATCGATGTCGGCACCAACATCACGCTCGCGTTCCCCCGCTCGCCGACGATCACGGCGATGCAGGCCTGGGACCTCAACGAGCTGTCCGGTGATCGCTTCATCGTCGGGCTCGGCAGCCAGGTGCAGCGCATCATCGAGGAGCGGTTCTCCGCCGCCTTCGACCGCCCGGCCAAGCGCATGGCCGAGTACGTCCAGGCCATGCGGACCGTGTGGGCCATCGAGCGCGGGGAGGACGCCACCTTCGACGGCGAGATCTACCGCGTCCTCCGACCTGGCCTGACGGGCAAGGGCCGCGCCCACGACCGCAAGGTGCCCCGGGTCAACGTCGCGGCGGTCGGGCCGCTGATGGTCGCGGCGGCCGCCACCCACGCCGACGGCAACCTCGGTCACCCCTTCACCTCGGACCGGTACCTGACCGACACCGTGCTGCCCCGGATCGACGAGGCGCTGGCCGCAGCAGGTCGCCGCCGCGAGGACTTCACCGTCAACCAGGGTGTCATCCTGTGTATCGCCGAGGACCGCGAGGTGGCGGTCCGCGAGGCCAAGCAGCAGATCGCCTTCTACGGGACCACGCCCAACTACCGCCCGGTGTTCGACTCCTACGGCGACGGCGCGCTCACCGATCGGCTCCGGGCCGTGTGGAAGGACACCCGCCAGGACCTCGACGCCCTGGTCGCCGCCGTGCCCGACGAGGCGGTGGAGCGCTACGCCGTGGCCGGTACCCCCGACGAGGTCCGGGACCGCCTCCAGATCATCGAGGCCCACGTCGACCATCTGATCTTCGGCGGCGCGTGGTACCGGGTGTCGCCACAACGGCTGGCCGAGAACCTGTGGGCCATCCTGGAGACCTTCGCCACCAGCTGACCCGGGGACCGGCCGCCCGGCTGACCGGCCGCCCGGCCCCGGCCGCCCGCAGCCCCGCCCGGCCCCGGCCGCCCGGTCCTCCACCTCGCCGTGGGGCGATCTCGCGCTCAGTAGGCTGGCGGATGGCTGTCATGACGGACCGGGACGGACGAGGAGCGTGGACCAGTGTGTGGGATCATCGGCATCACCGGCCATGGTGCCGCGGTGGACGGCGTCGTCGCGGGCCTGCGGCGGCTGGAGTACCGCGGCTACGACTCGGCGGGGGTCGTCACCACCGACCCGAAGGGCTTGAGGGTCGTCAAGCGGGCCGGGAAGCTCGACCACCTCACCGGCGCCCTGGAGGGACAGCCGCTGTCCGCTGCCACCGCCCTCGGGCACACCCGCTGGGCGACCCACGGAGAGCCGAGCGACCGCAACGCCCACCCCCACCTCGACCCCAGCGGCCGCGTCGCGATCGTCCACAACGGCATCATCGAGAACTACCAGACGCTGAAGGCCGAGCTCGGTGACGTGCGCTTCGCCTCCGACACCGACTCCGAGGTGGTCGCCCACCTCATCGCCGAGGAGCTGTCGGCCGCGTCGGCGACGCCGACCGGTGACGCTGGCAGCGCCGACCTGCTCGCCGCCGTCCGCGCCGTCGTCGCCCGCCTCGAGGGTGCCTATGCCCTGTGCGTGGTCGCGGCCGACGACCCCGAGACCCTGGTCGTCGCCAAGCACGAGGCACCCTTGATCGTGGCCCAGACCGACGGCGTCGGCTACTGCGCCTCCGACGTCGCCGCGCTGATCGAGCACACCAACGACGTCGCGGCGCTCCTCGACGGTCAGCTCGCCCGGATCACCCCCCAGGGCATCGAGGTGGTGGACGTCGACGGCGCCCCCGCCACCCCCCACGCCTACACCGTCGACTGGGACCTCGCCGCCGCGGAGAAGCAGGGTTACGAGCACTTCATGCTCAAGGAGATCCACGAGCAGCCCCAGGCGGTCGCCGACACCCTCCTCGACCGGCTCAACGCCCCCGCGCCGGGGCTGCCACCTCGGCTCCAGCTCGACGAGCTCCGGATCGACGAGGGCGAGTTCTCCCGCATCGACAAGGTGTTCATCCTGGCCTGCGGCACCTCCCTGCACGCCGGCATGGTGGGCAAGCTCGCGATCGAGCACTGGGCGGGGATCCCGGTGGACGTCGAGGTGGCCAGCGAGTTCCGCTACCGCGACCCGATCGTCGACCCCCACACCCTGGTGATCGCCATCTCGCAGTCGGGGGAGACGATCGACACGATCGCCGGTGCGGCCCATGCCCGCGACCAGCGTGCTCCGGTGATCGCTCTGACCAACGTGGTCGGCTCCACCCTGGCCCGCGAGTCCGACGGGGTCCTCTACACCCACGCCGGCCCCGAGGTGGCGGTCGCCTCGACCAAGGCGTTCACCACCCAGCTCGTCGGCTGCCTGCTCCTCGGGCTGTTCCTCGGCCAGGCCCGGGGCCGGGTCTACAGCTCCGAGGTGGCCGACATCCTGGAACGGCTCGACCGGGTTCCGGACGCGCTGCGGGAGGTCCTGGAGCTGGACGGGCAGCTCCGCGAGCTCGCCGAGCGCTACCACGACGTGGACTACACGATGTTCATCGGGCGGCACGCGGGGCTGCCGATCGCCATGGAGGGCGCGCTGAAGCTGAAGGAGATCAGCTACCTCCACGCCGAGGCCTTCCCCGCCGGTGAGATGAAGCACGGTCCGATCGCGCTGATCGAGCCGGGTTCGCTGGTCGTCGCCCTGGCGCCGGCCGGTCACGTGTTCGGCAAGATGGTGTCGAACATCCAGGAGGTCCGCGCCCGTGGCGCCTCGGTGCTGGCGATCGGCACCGAGGGTTCCACTGCGGCGCTCACCGAGCACGCCGACGACGTCCTGACCCTGCCCGAGCCGCCCCACGAGCTGGCGGGGCCGATCCTCAGCGTGGTGCCGTTGCAGCTGTTCAGCTACCACGTGGCCACGCTGCGGGGTGAGGACGTGGACCAGCCGCGCAACCTCGCCAAGACCGTCACCGTCGAGTAGCCACCCACCGGCCCGGCACTCCGGCCTGTGCGCTCGCTCGGCCTGCGTGGTCCGCGTCGGCGTGCCCGCGGGTCCACGCGTCCGCGTGCTCGCGCGTCCGCGATCCCGCGCGCGTGGTGGCCGTTGTGCGCCCCCCGCGCCGCA
>SLQK01000046.1 GCA_007131525.1 Nitriliruptoraceae bacterium
CCGGAGACCCCTTCGGAGATCCTTCAGAGGTGGCCGGGGCACGCACCGGCGGATCGTCGGTCCGCGAGGTCGACCGTCTGCACGTCGTGATGCGCCCCTTTCGGGGCGATCACGTCGAGGCGTCCGCCACCTCGGTGTCCGACGGGTCGGTGGCGTCGTCAGCGTCGTCAGTGGCGTCGTCGTGCTGGGCGGCGTCGTCGGCCGGGATCCCCTCCAGCAGGCCGAAGCGGCCGAGCCGCTCGGCGAAGGCGAGCACGTCGGCCTCGACCTGCTGCCTCGGTGCCCCGAAGGCGTCCGCGAGCTGGTCGGCGGCGGCCTCGATCGAGGTGGTGCCGTCGAACACCCGGCAGGTGATGGCGCCGATGGCGTCGAGCTGGTGGAGTTCGCCGGTCGCCTCGACGTACAGCAGCGCCTCGTCCTGCACGGGCACGAACGCGACCTCGTCGCGGAAACGCGGGACGAAGTCCGGGTCGAGTGGCGTGGCGGTGTCGGCTGCCGTGTCCATCACCTGTCCTCCTCTGCCCGGCTGGCGCGACCGAGACGTCCCGGGCCGACCGTAGTGCGGATCGTGCTCGCAGCCGTCAAGCCGGCGCCGGCATCACCCCGGCCGCAGGGTCAGCGGCGCGCACCGAGGTACCGGCGACGACGGTGGCGTTCGGCGCGGGTGCCACGGCCGCCGTGCGTCGCGACCGCCTCGGGCGAACGGCGTCCGTCGCGGTGGTGGCGTCGCACCGCGCGGTCCTCGCGAGGCTCACCGGCCGATCGCGGCGAGCGGCGACGCGGTGCTGCTCGGACGGCGAGCCCCAACGTCACCAGGAGCAGCCCGCCGACGATGAGCAGCAGCGTCCGCGGGAACAGCCACAGCGTGATCCGGCTGGAGGCGAAGCGCACCGGCGGGTCATCGCCCACGACGACGTCCACGGCTGCGGCGGCACTGGCGCGCCCGACCCACGGAGGATCGTCCCACGTCGCGCTGAGGGTGGCCACACCGCCCGGAACGGCGGGGAGACCTGCGGGCGACAGCTCGAGCTCGACCTCACGGCCCCGCGCCTCGACCGTGACCACACCCGCGCTCGTGACGCTGACGTTGCCGGTGTTGCGGAAGGGCAGCTCGAAGCGGATGCGTCCCCGCTCGCGCACCCCCACGAGCTCGCCGACCTCCGCTCCGAGGTCCACCTCGTCACGCACGGCGATCAGCACCCGCTGCGAGCGTCGGGGGTCGATCGACGGCGAGGTCTCCTCCGCCTGCGAGGTGCGGCGTTCGACGACCAGCGCACCTCGGTGGTTGCCGGTCCGCGCACCGACCGGGATCGACACCGTGAAGGGAACCTCGACCGAGCCGTGCGCTGCCACCTCGACGGTGGCGAACGTCGGCACGATCCAGTCACCGGTGGTGCGGGAGGGGGACCCGCGGGACGCGGGAGCGAGCCCGCCACCTGCGGAGGACAGCAGGTCGGCCCCGTAGACGTCGAACCGCAGCCGCTCAGGACCCAGGTTCAGGATCTCGATGCCGTCGTCGATCGAGGTGCCCGCTGTCAGGGCGTAGGTGAAGTGCCCACCGGGCAGGCTGGTGTCCTCCCAGTACACCGGGCGGATGTCCCATCCCGGACCGTCCTCGGCCGGGTCGGCCTGCGCGATGGCCGGTGTCAGGGCGGTGCCGCTGGCCAGCAGCACGACGATCAGCACCGTGGCAGCGGCCAGGAACGGCCGGTGCGCCGGCCGTGCCCGTCGCATCGCCGCCGCGGCCACGACCTAGCCGGTCACGGCACTGCTGCCGGGGATGGCGGTCCGATCCGTCACGAGGATCACGCTGTGGCGCTCCCAGTTCGAGTCGCTGTCGGGCAAGATCGTCAACGTGTCGCCCTGCCGGTGTCGCCCTGCCGGTGTCGCCCTGCCCGCAGCTTAGGTCCGCCGCCAGACCATCAGGTGCCATCGCCAGGATCCGGTGGCCGGATGTGCGGCGTGGCGTGTGCGCGCATGTTGTCGGGGGTCGACCGTCGCCCCGAGCGTGCGGTGATCGAGTGAGACGGGGAGGTTCCGCTGCGTGAGATCGCCCTGTCGCGCCACCGTTCGACCGTCTACGGTGCTCCGTCAGCGCCCCGTGGCCACCCACCCCCGTGTGGTCATGGGGCGCACTCTCGTGCTCCGGACCTGTCGGCCTCGCGGTCCTCGACCTGACGCCGCTGCCGGGAGGCGGCACCATCGCGGGGTGCAGCGCATCTCGACCACGGTGCTCGGGCTCGTCGGGAGCCCCGATGCGGCGCGGCTGCGCGAGCTGACCGGCCGGCTGGGGGAGCACGGCAACGTCCGCGCCGTGCTGCCCGACGCTGACGAGCCGCCGCTCGACCGGGCCGTGGCGGCGTGGCGGCAGGCCGCCGGCGCGCACGTGCCCTACCTCGTGCACGACGCCGACCCGCTCGCCGAGGTGGCGGCCGCCTGGGTGGACCGCTGGGACGGCGCCGGGGACGTCGGCCGGTTGGAGGTCGCGGTGCAGGCCGCCCTGCAGCGCTGGCGGGCCGGGTCGCTCCAGCTGCCCGACTACTACCTCGTCGTCGGTGCGGAGGCGCTGCCCGCCACCGCCCGCCACTTCTACCTCGGTGTCCTGGCGAGCGCGGCCCCGCACCGGGTGGTGGTCACCGAGGACGACCACGACGTGCTGGTGCGCACCGTGCGGGGCCTGCGAGCCGGCCGGTGGTGGCCCGAGCTCGACCGGCTACTCGCGGACCTCGACCGGCGGGTGCCGGATCAGTTGGTGGTCGACGAGTCGCCGGCGTCGCTCATCGGGTGAGGCGGCTCGATCGGCGCAGCGACCGCCAGCCCTTGCACAGCCAGCCGCGGCGGTCGGTGCCACGCTCGTCGGCGAAGCTGCGGGCCGGCAACGCCGAGCCGACCACGAACGCGGCCTTGGTGGGCAGGTCGTCGATGAAGGGGAGCGAGGCCAGGACCTTGGCGGTGTGGCTGCGGTTGGTGCCGACGTAGGACGCGACGGCCCGGGCATCGCGCCGCGACGGCTGGTGGTGACGGAACCGCGCCGCAATCGGACCTGCCACCTCGATGTCCAGCAGCTCATCGCACAGCTGCAGCCCGCGGGCGACCACCGCCTGCAGCTCCCACCGCTCGGCGAGCGCGATCACCCGGTCCGGGTCGTGATCGCCGGTCAGCAGCAGCTGGGCGAGGTCGCGGACGCTGTTGAGCCGC
This sequence comes from Nitriliruptoraceae bacterium, assembly GCA_007131525.1. Classification (GTDB taxonomy): domain Bacteria; phylum Actinomycetota; class Nitriliruptoria; order Nitriliruptorales; family Nitriliruptoraceae; genus T1Sed10-7. Next base: position 3,199 of record SLQK01000046.1, read on the forward strand.
GGGCGGGGGTCACCGAGCCCGGCGTGGAGGCAGGTGTGGAGCACCCGGGTCTCGGGGCCGAGCGCCCGGACGCTCCGGCCGGCCAGCGGGAAGGTGACGGCGGAGGCGAACAGCTCGCCGAGGTCGATGCGGAAGCCGAAGGTGCCGAACACCAGCGTGCGGTGCAGGTCGACCTCGGTGCCGTCGGGCTCGAGCAGGGTGACGCTCTTGGTGAAGCGGCGGTCGTAGCCGGGCCGTAGCTCCGCGCTCTGACGTCGCAGGCCGCACCGCTGCGACAGGCTGGCGATGGCCGCATCGAGCTGGTCGGTGCGTACCAGCAGGTCGACGTCACCGAAGAAGCGCCACGAGGGGTCCGGGTAGGCGAGGTGGGCGTGGGCGCTGCCCTTGAGCGCCA
>SLQK01000210.1 GCA_007131525.1 Nitriliruptoraceae bacterium
CACGTACTTCTCGTCGCTGTCGGCCGTGGCGAGGTGCTCCCACTTGCGTCCCGTCGGGTAGCCGGCCCCACCCCGGCCCCGGAGCCCGCTGCGCTTGATGGTCTTGACGACGCCTTCGGGGGTCATGGTCTCCACGGCGTTCTGCAGCGCGCGGTAGCCCCCCTGCCCGATGTAGTCCTCGATCCGGTCAGGGTCGATGTGGCCGGCGTTGGACAGGACGACCTTCTCCTGGCGGGTGAAGAAGGGCAGGTCGAGGCTGACCGTCTCCACCGTGGCCTCGCGTCCGGCCACCAGGTGCTCGCTCGCGATCTCGTCTGCGCCCTCGCTGGTCACGTGCTCGTAGAGGGTGGGGTCCGCCCCGCGGGCCTCCACGCGGACCAGTGGGCCGCGGCTGCACAGCCCGAAGCAGCCGGTCGGGACCACCTGGACCGACTGCTCCTGTCCTGAGTCGGCGACCGCGTCGGTCAGGGTCTGCTTGATCGCCGAGGCCCCGGCGGACAGGCACCCGGTGGAGGTGCAGACGAACGCACGTCGGCTGAAACGCGCTCGCGCATCCCGCTCGGCGTTGGCGACGTCGTACAGGTCGATAGGGCCTGCCATCACAGCCTCGCTTCGCTCGTCGCGCCCGCCGCGACAGCGTCATCCGCATCGGGGGGCGGGTCGCCAGCTTCCTCGTCAGCATCCGCGGCCATCTGCTGCGCCACGACCTCCAGCACCCCATCGGCATCGAGGTGACCACGGACCGCGCCGTCGATCACCACCACCGGCGCCAGACCACAGGACCCCAGGCAGCGAGCCGTCTTCAGCGTGAACCGGCCGTCCTCGGTGGTCTGGCCCGAGGAGATCTGGAACTCAGCCGCCAGGGCGTCGACGATCCGGTCCGCTCCCTTGACGAAGCAGGCCGTCCCGGTGCACACGGTCGCACCGTGCTCACCTGGCTCGTCGAAGGTGAACAGGTGGTAGAAGGTGGCGACCCCGAACACCCGACTCAAGGGCAGCCGTAGCTCCCGACCGACGAAGATCAGCACGTCCTCCGACAGGTACCCGAACACCCCCTGTGCGACGTGCAGGATCTCGATCAGCTGGTCCTGGGAGTAGCGCGTGCGCTTCAGCGCCTTCTCCAGCACCCCGAAGCGCTCGTCACCAGACGGGTGCGCAGCCGCACCGTTGTTCGCTCGCTCAGCCACAGGATCCTCCAGACCGGACGCCACGTCGCACCCTCGCCGGGCGCCGTGCGTTCCGGCAGGGCAGGAGGTCCTCAGCCCCTGGGACTGTCGCGGCGAAGGGGGCTCCGGTGGCCTGCCCGGCCGCGATCAGCCGGCCGCGTGCCGGCCGCGATCAGCCGGCCGCGTGCCGGCCGCTGTGCCCGCTGGAGTGCTGTCCGGGGTGCTGTCCGGTGTGCTGACCGGGGTGCTGACCGGGGTGCTGACCGATGGATCGGCCGGTCGCGACCCGCCCGGTCGGGTCGTGGCGGACCGTGGCCGTGTAGCGCCCCTCGTGCTGGCGGACCGCCACCTCGACGCCGAACGTGGCGCTGACCGGCTCGTCGGTCAGCGCCTGTGCCACCTCGCCGTCGTGCACCAGGCGACCATCCCGTACCAGCGCGACGCGCTGGACGCCCACGGGCAGCTCCTCGAGGTGGTGGGTGACGAGGGTGACCGTCGGTCCGTCGGGCTCGGCCAGCAGCCCGTCCAGGTCGCGGAGCAGCGACTCGCGGCCCCCCAGATCGAGCCCGGCGAAGGGCTCGTCGAGCAGCACCAGGTCGGGCTCGATGGCGAGCGCCCGGGCGATGCGCACCCGTTGGCGCTCCCCCTGGCTCAGCGTGTCGACCCGTCGCTCGGCGAGGTGGCCGGCACCGACCCGCGCGAGCGCGACCTCGGCAGCCTCCCGCAGACCCGGCCGGTCCAGCAGGCCGGGCGGCGGCCAGGTGGCACCGAGCCGGGCGGCCGCGACGAGCGGCAGCGCGGGCATCCGGGCGTCCAGCAGCCGGTCCAGCGCCAGGGAGACGAAGGCGATGCGTGGCCGGAGCTCTCGGAGGTCCCCACGCCCGAAGGTCGTGCCGAGCACGGTCACCTCGCCGCTGGTGGGGTACAGCTCGGTGGACAGCACCCTCAGCAGGGTGGTCTTGCCGGCGCCGTTGGGCCCGAGCACGGCGAGGTGCCGGCGTGGCAGGAGGTCGAGGTCGATGTCGGCGAGCAGCGTCGCGCCGTCCCTGCGCACGCCGACCCCCCTTAGCGTGGCCACGGGTGTCTGGTCGGCGAGGTGTCCGAAGCCAGGCGCTCGATGGTCCGACGGTCCCGGCGGCGTACGACCGGTCAGACCCGTCACGGCAGCGCTCGTCGGACCACCGGGCAGCTCATGCAGCGCGGCCCGCCTCGGCCCCGGGGCAGCTCGTTGGAGGGGATCGTGTGCACGGTGATGCCGGCGTCGACGAGGATCTCGTTGGTGGCCACGTTGCGCTCGTAGGCGATCACCTCGCCGGGGCGTAGCGCGAGGGTGTTGTTGGCGTCGTTCCACTGTTCACGCTCGGCCCGGATCGCCGACAGGGCCGGCTCGATCACCCGGGCGTGGTCGAGCCCCGCGGCCCAGGCCAGCCCGTGGATGAGGTCCGGGCCATCGACGACGTGGACCCCGTGGCTGCCCCGCCGCGTCAGCTGGAAGGTGCGGGAGGCCCGGGTCATCTGGGGGTAGGTGATGAAGGCGTCCACGTCGACCTGGGTCACCACGGTGTCGAGGTGCATGGCGGCCCTGACCTTGGGCAGCTCGACCGCCAGGATCCGATCGACCACCCCGGCCTCGAACAGCCGCGCCGCGAGGGTCTCCACCCCGGCGGGCGAGGTGCGCTCGCTGAGCCCGATCGCGAGCCCTCTGGCCCCCACGACCAGGACGTCCCCGCCTTCGAAGGTGGCGGGGTGCCGGTCGATCAGCTGGCCGCCGAACCACACGGGGGCGTCCACGAAGCGGGGATGCTCGCGGTAGAGGGTGCGCAGCAGGTCGGTCTCACGCCGCCGGGCGGAGCGGTGCATCGGCGACAGCACGACCCCCTCCCCGATCCACGCCGAGGCGTCCCGGGTGAACACCAGGTTGGGCAGCGGCTCCAGCAGCGGGTCACCGGGGGCGGCGACGGCGGCGACCAGCCCGTCGATGTCGCCGGCCTCCTCGTGGGTGATGCCGGCGATCAGCCGGTCGACCAGCTCCGCGGGGTCGGCCGCGAGCACGTGCTCGCGGGCCGCGTCGACCGCCTCGGGGCCGCAGGTGGTATCGGTGATGTGCCGATCGACCAGGGCACGGGCAGCAGCCGGATCGGCGACCACCTCGGCGAGCAGCGTCGTCAGCTCGAGCACCTCGACGCCCTGGGACCGCAGCAGGTCGGTGAAGGCATCGTGCTCGCGCTGGGCGTGCTCGACCCACAGCAGCTCGTCGAACAGCAGCCGTTCCATGTTCGAGGGGGTGACCCGGCGCAGCTCCTCCCCCGGCCGGTGCACGAGCACGGCGTCGAGCTGGCCGACCTCGGAGCGCACCGACGGTGCCAGGGGGGTCATGTGCGGTCCTTCGCGGTGGTGCCCGGCGCGGCCGCGGCGTGGGCCG
>SLQK01000094.1 GCA_007131525.1 Nitriliruptoraceae bacterium
CGCCGGGCGTGGCCGAGGCGCCGGACGCGACCGATGCGCCGGACGCGACCGCCGCGCCGGCCGTGCTGGCCGCTGCGCCCGGTGTCCCCGTGGCGGACACCCTCAAGCGGACCGTCGCCGGGGAGGTGCTCGGCACCGTCGACCGGTCGGGCCTGGTGGGCGTCCAGACCCCCCAGGTGTTCCCGCGGGCGGTCATCGACCGGGTCCTCGACCCCGCAGGCCCGGTCGTGGATGCCACCGACGACCTTGCGCTGGTGGAGCGGCTCCGGGACCGCGGCGAGCTGACCGGGAGGATCGTGGTCGTGCCGGGGTCGGTCTGGGCCCGCAAGGTCACCTACCCGAGCGATCTCGCCCTGCTGGAGGTCCTCGCCCAGCACGCGGCGCCGGACGCTGTCGGCATCGCAGGTGGCCCGTGAGCACCGTGCGGATCGGCCAGGGCGTGGATGTGCACGCCTTCGCGTCCGAGGAGGACACGCGGGGGTTGGTCCTGTGCGGCGTCGCCGTGCCGGACGCGCCGGGACTGGTCGGTCACAGCGACGGCGACGCGGGCTACCACGCCGTGGCCGATGCCCTGCTCGGCGCTGCGGCCCTGGGCGACCTCGGCACCCGGTTCGGGGTGGACCGGCCGGAGCTCGCGGGTGCCGACTCGGCTGACCTGCTGGCCTCGGTGGTCGCCGACGTCGCCGCCGCGGGCTGGGCGGTCGGCAACCTCGATGTCACGATCGTCGCCCAGCGCCCGCGCCTGGCCGGCCACCGCGAGGCCATGCGCGGCAACCTCGCCCGGGTGTGCCACCTCGATGTCGGCGCCGTGTCGGTGAAGTTCACCACCACCGACCACCTCGGTGCCCTCGGCCGTGGTGAGGGCGTCCTGGCGATGGCGGCCTGTCTGCTGGTGCCGCCACAGGGGTAGGCTGCACGACCGCGCGACCGCGCCACCGCACGACCGCTCGACCGCGCGTCCGTGGCCCCCTCCTCGGCGGCGGCCCGGCCGCGTCCCGGGTGGAGCCGTTCCCCCCGGTCGTCCACCCCCTCCGCCAACTCGAACCGGTGGTCCGTCATGGCCCTGTCCCTGTACGACACGCTGACCCGTGAGGAGCGGCCGTTCGAGCCCCGCGACGCCGGGAAGGTCGCGATGTACGTCTGCGGCCCGACGGTCCAGGGGGACGCGCACATCGGGCACGGGCGCGCAGCGGTGGTGTTCGACGTGCTGCGCCGGTACCTGAGCTGGACCGGCTACGAGGTCACCGCGGTGCAGAACGTGACCGACATCGATGACAAGATCATCCTGCGCGCCCGTCGGGAGCAGCGCGACCCGGCCGTGATCGCCACCCGCTACACGCGCGCGTGGAACCGGACCATGGACGCCCTCGGGGTCCTGCCCCCGGACGTGCAGCCGCTGGCCACCGGGCATCTGATCGAGATGCAGGACCTGATCCAGCGGTTGATCGACCAGGACAAGGCCTACGCCGCCGGCGGCGACGTGTTCTTCCGTGTGCGGACCTTCGAGGGCTACGGGAAGCTGTCGCGCCGGCGCATCGACGACATGCAGCAGGGCGAGGACATCGTCGACGCCGACCACAAGGAGGACCCCCTCGACTTCGCCATGTGGAAGTCGGCCAAGCCGGGGGAGCCGGCGTGGGCCTCGCCGTGGGGGCCGGGGCGGCCCGGCTGGCACATCGAGTGCTCGGCGATGGCGGCCAAGCACCTCGGGCACGGCTTCGACATCCACGGCGGCGGGCTGGACCTCGTGTTCCCCCACCACGAGAACGAGATCGCCCAGCACGAGGCCGCCCACGGCGACACCTTCGCCCGGTTCTGGGTCCACAACGGCATGGTCCAGATGGGCACGGAGAAGATGTCCAAGTCCGTGGGCAACGTCGTGCCGTTGGAGCAGGCGCTGGCGGACTGGGGTGTCGGTCCGCTGCGGGTCTGGTACCTGTCGGCCCAGCACCGCACGCCGCTGACCTTCGACACCGAGCGGCTGCGGGACGCCACCACCGTCCACCAGCGGTTCACCACCTTCCTGCGCTCGGCACGTCGCGCCGCCGGCGAGGTCGAACCCGACACCGAGGTGGCGGCGCCACATATCGCGGCGTTCCGGGCGGCCATGGACGCCGACCTCAACGCGCCGGTCGCCGTCGCGGCGCTGCACGAGCTCGTCGGCGCCGGCAACGAGCTGCTCCCCGCCGCGGAGCGGGGCGAGCAGGCGGCCCAGGCGGCCGTGGCAGCACTGGCCGACGCGCTCATCGAGCTCGGCGACGAGGTGCTCGGACTCCACCTCGAGGAGGCCCTGACCGACGCGGCCGGACTGGAGCAGCAGCTCGCCGCGCTCGTCGAGTCCCTGCTCGAGCAGCGCGCCGCCGCCCGCGAGGCGAAGGACTTCGCCACCGCCGACGCGATCCGCGACCAGCTCGCCGCGGCCGGTGTGACCGTCGAGGACCGCCGTGACGGCGTGCGTTGGTACGTGTCGACGGCGTCACCGGCCGGCAGGTGAGCGGCCGCCGATCGGGTGGCGGCCGCCGTGACGGCGGCAGCCGCCCCCAGGGTGGGGCTGCGCGAGGCACCCGCGACCCGAACCCTCGAGGTGCGGGCCCGCGTCCGGCACCTCCCGCCGACCACCGCCTGGTCGGTGGGGTGCACCCGGTGCGTGAGCTGCTCCGCGCGGGTGGTGAGATCAGCGAGCTGCTGCTGGCCAGCGGTCGGGAGCCCGACGCTGCGATCTCGGAGCTACGGGAGCTGGCCCGTGCGGCCGGCATCAGGGTGCGCACGGTCGAGCGCCGCCAGCTCGACGACGCCACCGACGGGCTCGTGCATCAGGGGGTGGTGGCGGTCGGCCCGCCCTTCCGGACCGTCACCCTGGCCCAGGTCCTGGAGCGAGCCGCGGCTGCTGGCGAGCCGCCGCTGCTCGTCGCGCTGGACGGGGTGACCGATCCCCACAACCTCGGCTCCATCGCGCGGACCGCCGAGGCCGTCGGGGCCCACGGGCTGCTGCTCCCCGGGCGGCGGACCGCGAGCGTGACCCCGGTGGTGGAGAAGGCCGCGGCGGGGGCGCTCGCCCACCTGCCGGTCGCCGAGGTCGGCAACCTGGTCCGCGCGCTGGGGCAGCTGGCGGAGCGTGGCGTGTGGTCGATCGGCCTGGACGGCGACGCCGAGGTGGCGCTCGCCGACCATCCCTTGGCGGGCGAGGCCTGCGTGCTGGTCGTCGGCGCCGAGGGAGCCGGGCTGTCGCGCCTGACCCGCGAGCGCTGCGATGCGCTGGTACGGCTCCCGATGCGCGGCCACGTCGGATCGCTGAACGCCTCGGTGGCTGCGGCGGTCGCGTTGTACGAGCTGCGCCGCCAGCGCGACCTGCGCTGAGCTGCGCCGCTCCGCCCTCGCCCGCCCTCGTCGCCGCTCCGCCCTCGCCCGCTCCGTGCCGCCCTCGCCGGCCCCGTGCCGTCCTCGCTCCGCCCTCGCCCGCTCCGCGCCATCCTCGCTCCGCCAACCGCGAGAAGCAGCGGTAGTCCGCTGGTTCTCGCCGCTGGTGGGCGGGATGCGGCCCCAGGCGGCCGATCGGCCGCGAGAAGCAGCGGA
>SLQK01000080.1 GCA_007131525.1 Nitriliruptoraceae bacterium
CCCTTCAAGCTCTACCGCGACGAACCCCGCCGCGCCCGGATCAGCGCCCGGCTGACCCCGGGGCCGGACGGGACCCTGGTCGCGTCCTGCACCCTGATCGGCCGTCGGACCCTGGCCAACGGGACCGAGCAGGTCACCGAGCACGCCAGCGGCCGCGTGATCCTGGCCGGCGACGCCCCCGAGGTGCCGACAGCCGAGCCACCGGCGACCGACGTGGACGCGACCGTGGAGGCGGAGGCGATCTACCGCATCTACTTCCACGGACCCACCTACCAGGTGCTCCAGGCGGCGTGGGCCGCCGACGGGACCGCGGTCGGTGCGCTGGCGAGCGAGCTGCCCGTCAACCACCGGCCCGAGGACGCCCCGACGGCCACGGCCCCGCGCCTGCTGGAGCTGTGCTTCCAGATCGCCGGGGTGCACGAGCTCGGGACCTCGCACCGCATGGCCCTGCCCGCCAGGATCGCGCGGCTGGAACTGTTCGGCCCGCTGGGTGACGACGAGCCCTGCTGGGCGGTGGCGGTGCCCAACGACGAGGGTGCCGACGCCGAGGTGGTGGACGCGGACGGCCGCGTGCGCCTCAAGCTGACCGGCTACGGGACCACCGTGCTGCCGGACGGTCCCGACGAGGAGCTGCTGGCACCGCTCAGTGCCGCCATGCGATGACGAAGGGGAGCGCGATGGACCGGGAGCACACCACGAGCGGCCCGCTGACCCGGCTGGCCATCATCACCTGGGGTGCTCCCGCCGCCCGGCAGATCCGGGCGGCCCGCGAGCACGCGCGTGAGCACGGTCGCGCGCTCCGGCTGGTCGCGATCCACGCCGACGCCGAGCGCGACGCGCTGTTCGTCAGGGTGGCCGACGAGGCCGTCGCCCTCGGCGACGGCGGGCTAGCCGTCGGCAAGGACCGCTCGCTGAGCGCGGCGACCTTCGACCTCGGCCTGCTCGAACGGGCGCTGGTCCGCAGCCAGGTGGATGCGGCCTGGGTGGGGTGGGGGCCGCTGGCGCAGGACCCGGACTTCGCCGAGCTGTGCGACGCGCTCGGGGTGCACACGGTCGGGCCCAGCGCCGAGGTGCTCCGGCGGCTCGCCGATCCCGACGCGCTCGCCGACCTGGCCGCCGAGGCCGGTGTCCCGGTGGCCGAGCCGACCAAGGACCGGGGCTTCGTCCGGCGCCACCTCGATGTCCTGGCCGTCGCTGACGACCGGGGGACCGCGTGGGCGGTCGACGTGCACGACGGGACGCTGCAGCGGCGCACGGAGAAGGTGCTGGTCGAGTCGGCCACCGACGCCCGGGCCGGCACCGACCTCACCGCGCTCAGGGCCACCGCCGAGCGCCTGCTCACCCTCGCCGGGTTCGCCGGTGCCGGCACGGTGACCTTCGTCCGGCCCGACCAGCGCCGACAGGCGGCCCTGCTGCGCATCAGCGTCGGGGTGCCGCTCGGGCACGGCATCACCGAGATGACCACCGGGCTCGACCTCGCCAAGCTGCAGCTCCATCTCGCCGAAGGGGGCCGCCTGGAGGGCACCCCACCCCAGCCGCGCGGGCACGCCATCTCGGTCCGCCTCAACGCCGAGGATGCCGAGGCGGCGCTCAGCCCCGCTCCGGGCAGGATCGAGCTGCTGCAGCTGCCCTCCGGGCCCGGGATCCGTCTCGACACCGGCATCACCGAGGGTGACGACCTCGCCGTCCACGCCGACCCGACGATCGCCGAGGTGGTCGGGTGGGGGCGGGACCGGGAGGAGGCGCGGGTCCGGCTGCGGCTGGCCCTGACCAACCTCTCGATCGCCATGGACGGCGGGACCACCAACAAGGGGTTCCTGCTGGACCTGCTGGAGCGCGGTGAGCTGCTCACCGGCAGCTACGACACCGGGTGGATCGACCGGGTCGCCCTCGCCGGCGATCTCGGGGGCGCGCAGCATGCGGATCTCGCGCTGCTGGTGGCGGCGGTGGATGCGGCCGACACCGAGGAGCGGTTCGCCCAGGCCCAGCTGTTCTCCTCCGCGGCCCGGGGCCGACCCAGGGTCCCGAGCGGGTCGGGACGCACCATCGAGCTCGTCCACGGCGGCCACGACTACGCGATCGAGGTGCTGCGGACCGGTCGGCGGCAGTACCAGCTCAGCACCGACGGTGCCACCGCCTCCCTGACGGTCAACCGCCTCGGTCCCTTCCAGAGCCGTGTCGAGCTCGGCTCCCGCTCGGTGTCGGTGGTCTCCACCGTCCACGGCGGTGACCACCTCGTCGAGGTGGACGGCGTGCCCCACCGGCTGCGGCGACGCGACGGCGGGGTCGTGCGCGCTCCCAGCCCCGGCGTGGTGGTCAGCGTCCCCGTCGACGCCGGCGACGAGGTCCGCGCCGGCGATCCGGTGGCGGTGCTGGAGAGCATGAAGATGGAGCGGGCGGTCACCGCCCCCTTCGACGGCCGGGTGCGGCACGTCCTGTCCGGCACCAACGTGCAGGTCGACGCCGGTGCCCCGCTGGTCGAGCTCGACCCGGTCACCAAGCGCGGGCGCCGCCTCGGCCAGCGCCAGCCGGTGGTCCTCCCACGTGTGTCGGTGCCCGATCTCGCCGAGCCACAGCCCGACGATCCGATCCGGCGCCGGGTCGGGGAGCTCGCCCAGCTGCGTCGGTTCGTGCAGGGGTTCGAGCTGTCGCCGGCCCGGGCCCGTGACCTCGCTGGGCGCACCGGCGACGGTGACGCCGCCTCCGGTGCGGTGCTCGAGGCCGAGATCGCGGTGCTCGCGTCCTTCGCCGATCTCCGGGCCCTGTTCCGCAGCCACCGGGACGCCGACGAGCTCGTCGACGACCCCCTGCTGGTCCGCAGCCCCGAGGAGCACCTGCACGCCTACATGCGCACGATCGACGCCGGTGGTGAAGGGCTGCCCGGTCGCTTCCTCACCGACCTCGATCGGGCCCTGCGCTGGTACGGGGTGGAGGATCGCGAGCGCACCCCGGACCTCGAGGCGGCGCTGTACTGGATCTTCCGGGCCCAGCAGCAGGTGGCCGATCACGTCCCCGTTGTGGTCGCCCTGCTGCAGCGGTGGTTCGACCAGGGTCTGGCGGCCGCCGGCAACCTCGCCGAGGAGGCGCACGCGGTGCTGGACCGGATGGTGGTCGCCACCGTCCGCACCCAGCCCCAGGTCGCCGACCTCGCCCGTGAGGTCCGCTACCGCTCCTTCGAGGCGGTCGCCGTCCACGACGCGGAGCTCGAGGACCAGCGCAGCATGGCGCGGCATCTACGGGCGCTGGAGCGCACGGACCTCCACCCGGCGGCCCGGACCCGCCACCTCGAGGCGATGCTCACCCACCCGACGCCCCTGGCGCCGATGCTGCTGGCGCGGTTGGCCGAGGACCCCGACGAGATCGGTGAGCTGATCCTGGATGTGCTCACCCGTCGCTACTACCGCCTCGGTGCGGACGTGCCGCTGACGGTCCACGCCGACGGGCGCATCGTCCACGGCGTGCTCGAGGAGGGCGACCGGTCCGTCCACACGGTCGTCGGCTGGGCGCCGCTGGACGAGCTCTCCGGGCTGGTCGAGGCGGCCCTCACGCTCCGGGCGTCCCACCCTGAGGCGCAGGTGGTGCGGCTCGATGTGAACACCTGGGCCGATGAGCTGCCACCCGACGACGACGCTCTGGCGGAGGTCATCGGCGCGGCGTTCGCACCGCTGGCCGAGCTCGACGGTCTCGAGCACGCCACCGCTGCCGTGGTGCGGCGCGGCGCCTCGGCCCACACCGCGCAGCTGCGTCACGTCACCTTCCGTCCGGCCGAGGGTGGCGGGCTGGAGGAGGACCGTTCGCTGCGCGGTCTGCAGCCCATCATCGCCCGGCGGCTGGAGCTGTGGCGCTACGAGCACTTCGACCTCACCCGGCTGCCCGCCGGGCCGGGCGTCCAGCTCTACCACGCCGTGGCGCGCTCCAGCCCCTCGGACGTGCGGCTGTTCGCGATCGCCGAGGTCCGCACCCTCACGCCGGTGCTGGATGGGCGCGGCAAGGTGCAGCGGTTCCTGGAGTTCGACTGGGCCGCCACGCGCGTCTTCGAGGCGATGCGCAGCGCCCTGGCCACGATGCCGGCCCGCTCGCAACCGGTGTGGAACCGGGTCACCCTCCACGTGTGGCCGGAGCTGGATCTCGACCTCGATGAGGTCACCCACATGGCTGACGCCCTGGCGCCCAGCGCCGCCGGGTTGGGACTGGAGCGGGTCGACGTCGGCTGCCGTCGTCGCGACCCCGCCACCGGGGAGGTCCGACCGCGGCTGCTGCGGCTGACGCGGTCGGCGGACGCCGGGTTCACGATCGCCGAGACCGATCCGCCACCGACGCCCCTCCAGCCCCTGGACGAGTACGGGCAGAAGGTCGTGCGGTGCCGTCGGCGCGGCACCCCCTACCCCTACGAGCTGGTCCAGCTGCTGTCGGCCCGCGGTGCCGGCGGGCTCGCCGAGATCACCGGTGGCTCCTTCGTCGAGCATGAGCTCGAGGAGGGGCGCCTGGTCCCGGTTGAACGTCCCCCCGGGCAGAACCCCTCGGGCATCGTGGTCGGGCTGGTGACCAACACCTCGCAGCGGCATCCGGAAGGGATGACGCGGGTGGTGCTGCTCGGCGACCCCACCAAGGCGCTCGGCGCCATCACCGAGGCGGAGTGCGACCGCATCATGGCCGGGCTCGACCTCGCCGAGGAGCGCTCCATCCCGGTGGAGTGGTTCGCCCTGTCCGCCGGCGCCCGGATCGCCCTGGACTCCGGCACCGAGAACATGGACGGGGTGGCCGCGGTGCTGCGCCGCCTGATCGAGTTCACGCAAGGAGGCGGTGAGGTCAACGTCGTCGTCACCGGGATCAACGTCGGCGCGCAGCCCTACTGGAACGCCGAGGCCACGATGCTGATGCACACCAAGGGCATCCTGGTCATGACCCCGGACTCGGCGATGGTGCTCACCGGCAAGCAGGCCCTGGACTTCTCCGGTGGGGTGTCGGCCGAGGACAACTTCGGGATCGGCGGCTACGAGCGGGTCATGGGCCCGAACGGGCAGGCCCAGTACTGGGCGCCCGACCTCGTCGGTGCTTTCAAGGTGCTGCTGTCCCACTACGAGCAGACCTACATCGCCGAGGGTGAACGGTTCCCGAGGCGGGCGGTCACCAAGGACCCGGCGGACCGGGACGTGCGGCGCACGCCGCACTACCTGCCCGGCAGCCCCCTGACCAGCGTCGGGGCCATCTTCGATGACGACGCCAACCCCGGACGCAAGCAGCCCTTCGACATCCGCACCGTGATGCGGGCGGTCGTGGACGTCGACCACCCGCCGATGGAGCGGTGGCGGGACCTGGCCGACGGTGACACGGCGGTGGTCTGGGACGCCCACCTCGGTGGTATCCCGGTCTGCACGATCGGCCTGGAGGCGCACGCGATCCCGCGGCGCGGGATCGTGCCGGCCGATGGTCCCGACGGCTGGACCTCGGGCACGCTGTTCCCGATGTCGTCGTGGAAGGTCGCGAGGGCGGTGAACGCCGCCTCCGGGTGCCGACCGCTGCTGGTGCTCGCCAACCTGTCCGGCTTCGACGGCTCCCCGGAGTCGATGCGCAAGCGGCAGCTGGAGTTCGGCGCGGAGATCGGCCGTGCAGCGGTGAACTTCGAGGGCCCGATCGTGTTCTGCGTGGTCAGCCGCTACCACGGCGGCGCGTTCGTGGTGTTCAGCCAGCGACTGAACGAGAACCTGATCACCCTGGCGGTCGAGGGCTCCCATGCCTCGGTCATCGGGGGTGCACCGGCTGCGGCGGTGGTCTTCGCCGGACAGCTCGCCAAGCGCACCGCCAGCGACGAGCGGGTGGTGGAGCTGACGGCCGCGGCCGAGGCGGCCAGCGGCGCGGACCGCGCCCACCTGCGGACCCAGCTCGACGAGCTGACCGCCGAGGTGCGGTCGGAGAAGCTCGGCGAGCTGGCCGCGGAGTTCGACGCGATCCACTCCGTCGAGCGGGCCCGCGACATGGGCTCGGTCACCGAGATCATCCCGGCCGCCAGGCTCCGACCGGAGCTGATCGCGGCGGTGGAGCGCGGGATGCAGCGCGAGCTCGACCGGGTCGGGCTGGCGCGGTGATCCCGCGCGCGGACTAGTCGGCTGACGCCGGGCGGTCGGGGTCCAGCCCGACCGCCCCGGGTGTCCCGGCGGTCTCCGCCTCCAGGGCGGCGATGCGCGCGAGCGTGGCCTCGTTCCGGACGCGCCGAGCCGCGGTGTCCTCGGCCTCCTTGGCGGCAGCCCACCGGAGGAACAGGGTGGCGATGATGGCCCACAGGACGAGGCCACCGCCGATGTTCATCATGACCCCGGCGGCCTGCTGGTCAGCGGTCGGGTCGAACCCCAGCCACAGCGGCGGGGCCAGCTCGTACAGCCCGTACAGCGGCAGGGGCGAGAAGGTCAGGAAGGCGGCCGGCACGAACATCAGCACCGAGGAGGCGAACAGGTAGAAGGCTCGCAGCGGCTCCTCGATCGCGTTGCCCGCGGGCACCTTCTGCATCGCCGGCCACCACCAGATCAGGGCGGCACCGAGGTGCAGGACATCCACGCCGAAGGAGCCGAGCTGGGTGACCTTCAAGGTGTCGACGGTGATGGGGAGGTGGGTGCCGAACAGGACCGCGTTGAACAGCAGCAGGGCGATCGGCCAGGTGGTCACCGCCGCGAGGACCCGACGTCGGCGGGAGCCGTCGGGGAACCATCGCACCACCAGCCAGTCGGGCAGGCCGGCCAGCAGCAGGGGTGCCGCGACGAAGGTGTAGACGATGTAGCGGGCGATCCCCACCGTGGCGAGGTAGCCGACCCCGAGCTGGCCGATCGGCCACTCCGAGACCAGGAACAGCGCCAGCACCCCAAGGACCCACCGTCGCAGCAACCGGGGGTCGACCTGTCGTCCCGCCCGTCGGTGGGCGAGCAGGTAGCCGCCGATGAAGGTCGCTGCGACCACCCAGACCCCGATGAACGGGGTGTAGCGCCAGGTCCAGATCTGGCCCGGCGTGGACGAGCACCACCAGGCGACGGTCACGACCACTCCTCCACGATCCGGGGGAGGTCGGAGATCCAGTCCGAGCGGCGTGCCCCGAAGGGCCAGGTGCGCAGCGCCTGGCCGTCGGCGTCGAAGCCGATCACCTGGGCGGGGTGGCCGATGAGATCGCCCTCCCCGCGCGGATCCGGTCCCTCCACGATGGGACCAGGCAGGTCCAGCTGCGCCAACGCGTCCTCCACCACGGCCAGGTCGCCGTGCAGGCCGACCATGTGGCGCGAGAAGTTGGCCAGGTAGTCGTCGATCCGCTCCGGGGTGTCACGGTCGGGGTCGACGGAGACGAACACCACGTCGAGGTCGTCGAAGGAGACGCCAGCGGTCCCCATGGCCGACGCGATGGCGGCGAGGTGGATCGGGCAGATGTCGGGGCAGCTGGTGTAGCCGAAGAACAGCAGCGTCGGCGTCCCCGCGAAGGCCTCGTGCAGCGCGACCTCAGCTCCCTCGGTGTCCAGGAGCGTGGCCTCGGGCATCGACCGCTCCCGCTCGAGCGGGATCCCTCGCCAGCCGTCGGGGCCGGGCTCGAGCCCCTGGGCTGCGATGGCCGTCGCGCTGGCCGGGCCGCAGGCCGCGGCCAGCAGGCCGGCGACCAGCAGGAGCGCGAGGGTGCGCACCCGGGGCGGGCGGGAGGATCGGGCAGAGCGTGGGGAGGACACGGGGCGTGCTCCTCAGGCGTCGGGGTCGTCGAGGGCGTCCTCGGCGAGGTCGAGCAGGTCACGGACCTCGGCCGTGGTGGTGATCGGATCGGAGCGGTCGAAGCGCAGGGTCAGCTCGAAGGTCGCGCCGAGCACCACCTCGTCGTCCGGCGCGATCATCATCAGGTGCAGACCGCCGGGCCGGAAGCGCACGGTCTCGCCTGCCGGGAGCGGGACCTGCTCGAGCGAGACCATCGTGGCCCGGTCGTCCTCGATCCGGGTCTCGTGCAGCTCGATTCCGAGGGCAGCGTCGGTGTCGACGGCGACCAGGGCGTCGTCGCCGTCACCCAGGTTGGAGATCGTGAGCACGATCTGGGAGCTCCCCGCCAGCGGCACCGCCGCCTGGGCGGCGCTGACCTCCAGCTCCGGGCTGCCGGTTGCGGTGCAGGCGCCGGCGAGCAGGGCCAGCCCGAGCAGCCAGGGCAGCACCGCCACCCGGAGGGCCCGCGCCGGTCGCGGACCACGCCGCGGGCGTCGGCGGGCAGCGGGGGGAGAGGCCACGATGGCGAGCGTCCTCCGGGACGAGGGGCACCATGGTGCCCTGTCCCGCGCGGCTCGTCGTACACGGGCGCATCACCAGGTGGCCAGCACCTGTGCCGCCAGGATCTTCACCACGAAGGTGGGTGGGAACAGCAGGGCGTAGGCGAGGTTGACCCGGTCGTCGCCGTCGGTGCGGTCGATCGCGAAGGCGAGGATGGCCGGTTGGTTCTGGACGCCGGCCAACGTCCCGGCGGTGCGGGGACCGCCGAACTCCAGGCGGCGGGCGGTCAGGAGCACTGCCAGCGCCATCGTGGTGGTCAGCACCGCGCCGAGCCCGAACAGCTGCAGCCCACGGGGCGAGCCGAGCGCCGCGGCCAGGTCGGGGCCGGCGCTGAGCCCCACCGTCGCGAGGAACAGCAGCACTCCGAGCTGCCGCAGCGCCTGGTTGGTGGCGTAGGGCAGCTGCCAGGTGATCCGTCCGAGGCGGCCCACACGCCCGAGCACGAGCCCGACCAGGAGCGGTGCCGCCGCCGTGCCGAGGGTCAGGGTCGTCCCGGGGAGCGGGATCGGCACCAGGCCGAGGGCGAGCCCGAGGAGCAGGCCGAGGGAGAACCCGATGGGGTCGGCGACGACCACCGCCCGCTCGGAGTCGCCGAGCTCGGTCACGACCTCGTGGAGGCGGTCGCGGGGGGCGACCACGCGGATCCGGTCCCCGAGCTCCACGATCAGGTCGGGACGGGCGACGAGGTCGACGTCCCCGCGCCGGACGAACCCGGCCACGGCGTCGAACCGGTCGAGGTCGAGGTCCGCGACGCGCACGCCGGCGTAGCGCGCGTTGGACAGCACGACCCGCTGGAAGTCGACCTGGTGCCGATCCAGCGGCAGGTCGTCGTGGGCGACGTGGCCGACGTGGTCGGTGAAGGCCTCCAGGACCGGAGCGGGACCGACCACGGTGAGCAGATCGCCGGGTCGGGGGATGTCGTCGCCATCCGGGGTCCACTCGTCGCCGTCGCGACGCAGGCGGGTGAACACCAGGTCCGCCCCCTCGAAGGAGCGCAACTGCCCGAGCGATGGCAGGTCCGCGACCGTGATCTCCAGGGTGCGGTAGCCGGCGGTCTGGGGTGGCTCGCGGTCCTCCTCGGTCGGCCGGCGACGGCTCCAGGCCTGGCCGGCCACGATGGCCAGCAACACGCCGACGACGCCGAAGGGGTAGGAGATCGAGAAGCCGACGACCGGGTCGTTGGATCCGGCCGCCTCGACCGCGGCGGCGACCCCCGGGGTGTTGGTCATCGCGCCGGCGTACACCCCGGCGATGTCCGCGGGCTCAAGCCCCATGGCTCGGCCGAGCGCTCCGGCCAGGACGGCGACCGCGACCAGCACCAGCACCGCTGCGAGGATGGCCCGGGCGTTCCGCCGCAGCCCACTGAAGAAGGAGGGGCCACCGGCCAGCCCGATCGTGTAGGCGAACAGGGTGAGGCCGAGGGTCCCGAGCAGGTCGGGCACGGTCCCGGCGATGTCCGGCAGCAGAGCGGACAGGGCGAGGCCCGCGAACAGCGCGCCGGCCGGACCGAGGCTCACGCCCGCGATCCGGATCGCCCCGAGCAGCGTGCCGAGCGTGAGCACCAGGAACAGCGCCACCAGCGGTGACGCGGTGAGCAGGTCGGTGACGGCGGTGACGGCGGTGACGGCGGCCTCGAGGTGGTGGTCGACGCGTCGAGGCTAGGGCAGGCGGGCGCCGCCCACCCCCAGCGGGGCGGCGGGCCAGCGGCTGCCGCTCGCGCGCGGTGCCGCCCGGTTGCTCGCGCACCGCCGTGGGCACAGGTCCTGCCACGGTGCGCGAGCAACCCGCCGACGGCCGCACGTGGTCGCGTCAGCCACGGCGGCGGCGTCTGCGCGCGCCCTCACGGCGTGGGCGCGCAGCCTCACGGCCTGCGGAAGGCGATCGTCGTGTCGGCGTTGCCGCCGGCGTGCTCGTGGCGCAGCATCCAGCGCCCGTCCCGGACGATCGCCGGGGTGGCACGGCCGTCGCCGGTCCAGTCGCCGGTGACGGGAAGGTCCCCCGCCAGGACGCGGCCGTAGACGTAGCGCAGGTCTGCCGACCCACCGGCCAGCTCGTTGCGGAGCAGCCACGTGCCGTCCCGCACCACGCCGATGGTGTCGCGGCCGTCGGCGTTCCAGTCGCCCCAGAGTGGACGGTCGCCGCGGGTGAGTCGGCCGTACACGAAGAGTCGGTCGGCGTTCCCACCGCTCTGCTGGAACCGCAGGTGCCACTCGCGGTCACGGATGATGCCGGGGAGGTCCTGGGGACCGCCGGTCCAGGCGCCGGCGATCGGGACGTCGCCGAGGGCGACCCTTCCGTAGGTGAAGCTGCGCGTGGCTGCGCCGCCCGCCAACCGGTCGTTCAGGAACCAGGTCCCGTCACGGATCACCGAGACCGTGTCGGCGCCATCACCGTTCCAGTCGGCAACGACCGGCACGTCGCCCGGACGTCCGTAGGTGTAGCGGATGACCTCGCCGTCGGCGGTCCGCAGCCTGACCCGGCCGTCGCACCACCAACCGATCCCGTCACGGCCGGACGTGTCCCAGTCGCCGGTCAGGGGGGTACAGGTCGCGGGGGTGCGCCTCGGCTCGGCGGTCCGGACGTTCGAGACGGGCGAGCGGTTGCCGGCCCCGTCCGTGGCCGTGACGCAGTAGCGGTAGCGCGTGCCGTTGGTGAGCGACTCGTCGTTGGTGCTCGTGCGGGTGCCCGTCCAGACCACCGGTGAGGACCCCGTGCAGGTGCTGCCGGTCGACCGGTGGAGGCGGTAGGTGACCGGGCCGGTCGGGTCGTCGACCTCAGACCACCGCAGGTCGACCGACCGGTCACCGGCTGCCGGGGGCGCGAGTCGCGGCGCCGGCGGCGGGCTGGTGTCCCTGGCGGCGATGGCGACGACGTTCGATCGCTCCGAGGTGGCGCCGGCGCTGTCCCGGGCGTAGACGCAGTACCGGTAGGTCCGCCCGTGGGTCAGGCCGGTGTCGGTGTAGCTGCGGTCGGTGAACGACGTGGCAGCATCCGGGATCCGAGGCGAGGTGTCGTCGCACACGCCACCCGTCGAGCGGTGCAGTTCGTAGCGGTACCCCGTGCCGGAGCCACCGGAGGTGGCGGTCCAGCTGAGTGCAACCGTCCGGTCGCCGGCGGTGCCCGAGAGCATCACCGCGGTCAACGGGTCCGGTTCGATGTCCGGGAGGGGATCGGGCGCACCGTCGCCGTTGCCAGGATCATCGGGGTCGAACTCGGCTCCTCCCGGCACGACGCCGGGGGCGGAGATCAGGCCCGATGCGACCCAGCTGAGGGGGTCGGCGGTGTCCATCGCGCGAGCACGTAGCTGCTCGGGCGTGAGGGAGGGATCGTCGTCGTAGGCGAGCGCGAGCAGTCCGGTCACGAAGGGTGTGGCGGAGGAGGTGCCGCAGTAGTTCCGGAACGTCCCCGTGTGGGACTGGGCGATGTTGCACCCGGGGGCGGCGATGTCGACCTGGGGGCCGTGGTTCGACCAGAGGTACCGGTTACGGTCGGGATCGGCTCCCGCGACCGACAGCACCTCCGGGTAGGCCGCCGGGTAGAGCGAGGCCACCTCGCCGCTGTTGCCGGCTGCGGCGATGACGGTCACGCCGTTGGCATGCGCGTGCAGGACCGCGTCGCGCATCACCTGGTTCCCGGCGACGCCACCTGCGGAGATGTTGACCAGCTCGGCGCCGTTGTCGACCGCCCACCGCAGGCCCGTCGCCAGCTGCGACATGGTCCCGCTGCCCTGGTCGCTCAGTGCCTTCACCGGCAGGATCCGGCAGCCCCAGCACTGCCCGGCGAAGCCGATCCCGTTGTCACCGGCGGCGGCGATGACGGTGGCCGACAGGGTCCCGTGGCCGTTGCCGTCGGCCGTGCCGGTCCCACCGGTCTGGGCGTTGAAGCCGGGCAGCACACGGCCCGTGAGCTCGGAGGTGGCGTTGACGCCGGTGTCGAGCACCCCGACCACGGGAGCGCGTCGGGTGCCGACCGTGACATCCCACGCCGACGGCATCGCCGTCGCGATCTGACCCCACTGCTGCTGCCAGAAGGGGTCGGTCGGTACCCGCACGATGGTCGTGACCGGGTCGGGCTCGGCTGCCACGGCCACGCCGGCCGCGACCAGCCCCTCGGCGAGCTCCGCCATCTCCTCCAGGGGCAGCTCGCGGTCCAGCTCCACGACGATGGAGCCGTCGTGGAGCCGCGCGACCTGTCGGCCGCCGGTCGCACTCTCCACGGTGCGGGCCGCTGTCGTGCCTGCGGCCGAGCTCGCGGTCTCCGCCGGGGTGACCACCAGCCGCTGGGTGCGCTGGAGGTCGATCGCGGCCGTCGTCGGCGTGGCCTCGCCAGCGTCCCGGTCCGAGCGCTCCTGGGCGGCCGCGCTGGGCATGCCGCCGATCGTCAGCGACAGCACCAGGATCAGCAGCAGGACCGCCGATGTTCGCGAGGTGGTGCACCCCTCGGCTGTAGCGCACACCACCGCGTCTGGCCTCCCGGGTCTGGAACCGTCACGATAGGCCGCAGCGGGGCGGCCGGCCACCGCGTGGCGCTCCTATGCTCACCGCCCCACGAGGAGCGCGGCCATGTACCTGCTGACCACGACCGGGACGGCCGTGGCGCTGACCGCCGGGCTGGCGCTGATGGTCATCGGTGCGGTCGGCGCCACGATGACCCAGCGCCACCTCGATGACGCCGGCCGCTCCCGCTGGGCGTTGCTGGCGTTGGTGCCCTACGGCGTGCTGCTCGGTGCCGGTGCCTCCCTGGTCCGGGGGTGGGATCTCGCCTCCTCGTTGCTGGTCGGGGCGCTGCTCCTGCCGCTGGTCGGGGCCGTGGGCCGGTTGGTGGAGGTCCGCCGGGCGCGCCGGGCTACCCGCCGCCCCTGACGCCGGGCGCGAGGTGACCGGCACCGCCTGCCTGCCACGCTGCGGTCACGGGCTGGCTCCCGCCGCCTGCCCTGTCTGCCGGGTGGCTCTCCGACTGCCGGGGGACCCGAGGTTCCTCCTGGAGGACGACGGCAGGCGCCGCCGGTGTGCGTAGGTTCGGATCGGAATCCAGCTGGCCGTCGTGCGGTCGGCGCGAACCTCGGAGCCCCCGTGTCCACCGCCACCGACGGCCCCGTCAGCGTCGTCGTCCAGGGA
>SLQK01000013.1 GCA_007131525.1 Nitriliruptoraceae bacterium
AGAGGTAGTACTCGGCGTCCTCCTCCTCCCAGTCCATCTCGACGACGTCCTTGGTGACCGCCGCCTTGCAGAACTGGAGGAACCCGGAGTAGCCGAGGTCCTTCTCGGAGAAGTCGGGCTGCCGCTTGCGCAGCTGATCCTTGAGCCCCGACAGCGGCGGGTCACCACCGAGCTCGACCATCAGCTCCTTGACCGTGTCGCGCAGCAGGGCGAAGGCGGCGTCCTCGTCGCGGGGCGCCGAGGGGAAGTCGACCTCGGGGTCACCGGGCGCCGAGCCGTCGGTGAGGGTGATCACCCCACCGTCGGCGAGGTGGCGCAGGAGCTCGCGGAAGCCACGGAAGCCGAAGTCGCCCTCGTTGAAGGTGGGGTCCTTGCGCAGCAGCGCACGCTTGAGGTTCGAGGCCTGGACCGCGCCCGCGGAGGAGGACTGGATCCCGGCGAGGGTCCGGGTGATGTCGCGCTCGAGCTTGCGCAGCCCCTGCTTCTGGGTGGACTTGCCGGGCGGTCCGTCGCTCGGCTCCGATGGCGCCGGTGCAGCCGTCGGCTTGCCGGACGGGGCCTTGCCCTGGGGAGCTGCGGGCTGCTTCTTCTTGGCCCGTCCCTGGGAGGGACCCTGGGCCTTCGCCTCGCGGCGCGGGATGCCCTCGAGCCGGTCGTAGAAGATGAACTCGTCGCAGGCCGGGGGGAGCATGGCCGAGGTGGACCCCTTGAGGCCGACGCCGATCACCCGCTTGTTGAGTTCACGGAGCTTGCTGACCAGCGGGGTGAAGTCGGAGTCGCCGGACACGATCACGAAGGTGGAGACGAAGTCGCGGGTCAGCGCCAGCTCCATCGCGTCCACCGCCATCTGGATGTCGGCGGCGTTCTTGCGGACCGAATCGGACCGTTGCGGGATCTCGATCAGTTCGACGTTGGCGTCGACCATCCCTCGGCGATCGTCGCGGAACAGGTTCCAGTCGGCGTACGCCCGTCGGGTGATCAGCCGTCCCCGTTCCGCCAACGCCTCGAGGAGGGGCTTGGGGTCGAAGCGGTAGCCGATGTCGCGCGCACCGATCGCCACGTTCTCGTGGTCGATGTACAGCGCGAGTCGCTCTTCTGCAGCATCAGTGGTAGCCATGCCGCAACCCTACTCCACGGCAGGGCTGCCCCTAAGCGATGGCCCCGACCGTCCTCGGACACCCCCGCAGGGGCAGGGCGTCTCGCTAGGCTCCCGTCGTGTTCGATCGGGAACGGTCGACGGCGATGGCCCAGCGGGGGGTGCTCGTGCCAGCAGCGCGTCCAGGCGGGTACCGCGCCGCCCTGCGCCAGCCCATCGGGCGACGCCTGTGGGTCGCCGGGGTGACCTCCTCGATCGGCGACTACGTCGCCCTGGGGGCGTTGCTGTTCCTGGCCGCGGACCGGACGGGGCTGGTGCTCGGTGCCGCCGCGGTGGTTGCCGTCGGGGTGGTCCCATCGGTGCTCGCGGGGGTCCTGGGCGGCCGATGGCTCGACCGCTTCGACCGGGCCCGAGCCCTCGCGGTGCTGCAGCTCCTCGGCGGCGCGATCGTCCTGCTCCCTGTGGTGCAGGACGGCACGGCGGTGGTGATCGTGACGGCAGCCGGACTCGCCGCGGTCCGGGTCGCCACGGTCGCGATCAGATCCGGCGCCATGGCTGATGGCCTCAGCGACGAGCACCGGGGACCGCTCGTGGCGCTGCTCAACACCACCGACCAGGCCGCGCAGGTCATCGGCTACCTGACCGGGGCAGGTCTCTACGTCGCCCTCGGGGCCGACGCCGCGCTGCTGCTCGATGCCGCGACCTTCCTGGTCAGCGCCGCGCTGCTGGCCGGCCTACCACTCCCCCGGCAGAGCACCCAGGTGGACCCGCCGACGCTCACCACCGGGGTCCGTGAGATCCTGCGCCAGCCCGTCCTGCGCCTGCTCGGTCTGCTCGCGCTGGCCACGGGCCTGGTGGGGTCGCTCCCGGAGGTCCTCGCCCCGGCGGTCGCTGCGGACGACGACCCGCTCCGTCCCCTCGTGCTCGCCGCCGCTCCGACCGGTCAGGCGGTGACGATGGCAGTGCTGGGGCGGTCATCCCTGATCCGACGTCCGCGCAACCTGCTCGTCCACCTCGGGTGCCTCGCAGGCGCCCTGCTGCTCGCCGCGCTCGCGAGCACCCCTGCGCAGGTCGCCGCCGCGAACCTGCTCATCGGGGCGGGCACGGCCTGGGTCATCGGGGCGCAGGTCCTGTTCCTGCAGCTCGCGCCCGCCGCCCGGATGGCGCAGATCACGGGCGCCATGGTGGCCGGACTTGCCATCGCCGACGGGGTTGGCTCGCTCGGGCTGGCAGCGGTCGCGGACCGGGCCGGAACGGGCGCGGCCTACGGGGTCGGCGCCCTGCTGGTGGCCGTCGCCGTGGGCGTCGGCGTGGCGTTCCGATCCCGGACGGCCGCGGTCCGACACCTCGACGTGGTCCAGCGCGGCGCCGACCGAGCTGGGCCGGGGGCCGCGGAGCGACCGGGCACCTGAGTCAGCCCGCGTCGATCCGCAGCGCGGCCAGCACCGCTGCACGGGTGGCGGCGTCGTCGCCGGTGTGGTGGACCCCCAGCATCCCGAGCTCGCTGGCCACCTCGACGTTTCGCTCCAGATCGTCCACGAACACGCAGGCATCGGGAGCAACCCCGAGCCGCTGCGCCGCGAGGCGGTAGATCGCCGGATCGGGCTTGCGCAGCCCGACCTGACCGGACAGGACCAGGTCGTCGAAGTGGTCCTCGAGCTCCTCGAAGGGGTAGACATCGAACCCCCAGGAGTTGGACAGCAACCCGGTCCGCACGCCGTGGGCCCGGACCTGCGCGGCGAGCTCCCACAGCCCACCGGCCGGGCGCATCGCCTCGAACAGCCCCTCGAGCAGGTCCACGTCCGCGGCGATCCGGTAGCCCGCCTCGACCAGCAGGTCGCGCAGCAGCACCTCGAACTCCGCGAGCGGCATCTCTCCGCGCTCCAGGGCACCGATCGGGCCGCCGCCCTTGGTGCGTGAGGCCTCCACCAGCACCTCGAAGCTGCGTCCCGGGGGCAGTCCGAGCCGGCGCTCGAACCGGGCGAAGGACGCGTCGACCGGTTCGGTCAGGACACCGCCGTAGTCGAGCAACAGGGCGCGCGAGGGTCCTGGCCCGACCACCTCGGCGCTCACCTCCCGACCTGTCGGGCGGCGTCGAGCGCGTGCTCGCCGAGGCGCACCACGAGGTCGCCGAGCTGCTCGAAGCCCACCGCGCCCTCGCCGTAGGCACCGGCCACGTAGCGGCGGTGGACCCCTTCGAGGATGCAGGCGAGCTTCCAGTAGCCGAACGCGACGTGGTACCCGACCCCGCTGACGTCCCGACCGGACCGCTGCGCGTACCGGTCGATCAGCTCCTGCCGGCTGGAGAACCCCGGGGCCAGGGTCGGCGGATCGGGCAGCGCGAGGTCCTGCTCACCGGGCTCCACCCAGTACACCAGCAGGAGCCCGAGGTCAGCCAGCGGGTCGCCGAGCGTGGTCAGCTCCCAGTCGAGCACGGCGGCCACCGCCCCGGAGCCTGGATCGAGGATCACGTTGTCCAGCCGGTAGTCGCCGTGCACCAGCGTGGCCGGGCCCTGGGGTGGGACATCGGCGACGAGACGACGGTGGACCTCGTCGAGGATGGGCAGCTCCCGGGCGGGACCATGCTGGAGCTGGGTGCTCCACCGCCGCAGCTGCCGCTCGAGGTAGCCCTCGCGACGGGCCAGGTCACCGAGCCCGACCGCGTCGATGTCGACGGCATGGATCCGCACCAGGGCGTCGATCATCGCTGCGCCGCTCGCTGCTCGCGCCTGCGCACTGAGCTGCGTGGCGGCCGCCTCGGTGTCGCGAGCCACCACCCCGTCCACGTACCGCATGGCGTAGAACGGGGCGCCGGTGAGCTCGGGGTCCAGCTCCAGTCCCAGGCAGCCGGGCACGGGGACATCGGTGTCGGCCAGCGCCGACAGGATCCGGTGCTCCCGCGCGACGTCGTGGGCGGACTCGAGCACCCCGTGCAGCGGCGGTCGACGGACCACCACCCGCTGCCCGGCGGCATCCTCCAGCACGTAGGTGAGGTTCGAGCGGCCGCCGGCCACCGTGGAGGCGACGACCGGCGGCTGGAGGTCGATCCGCTCGGACAACCAGGCCGTCACCGCTGCCAGCTGCAGGCCGGGAGGGTCGACCTCCCTGGCCTGCTCACCGCGCTCGTCCACGTGGTCGCTCCCTCGCCGGTCGGGGCCCGCAGGGTGGCAGACGCGCCGGGCCCGGTCCAACCCCGCCGCACGGTTCGCTGCCGGCGTGCCCGCAGCGGTAGCTTCGAAGCGTGACCACCTCCCTGCCCCACGCAGCGCCACCGCCCGAGGACGATCGCGGCGGACGCCGCCGCCACCGGGTCGACGACTGGGCGGCCCAGGACGTCGCCGAGCCCCCAACGGCCGGAGCGTCGCTGGCGCGGGTCTCGAAGGCCGGTGCTCGCCGCCTGACCGGCAGCGTGCGGTCGCTGTTCGACACCGGTGGCGTGGGGTTCCGCAACCTGGCGATCACGCAGGTGTTCTCCACCGCAGCGGACACCCTGGTCGCCATCGGGCTCGCCGGGACGCTGTTCTTCTCCGTGCCCACGGCCGAGGCCCGGGGCAACGTCGCGCTGTACCTGCTGCTGACCATGGCGCCCTTCGCGGTGATCGGGCCCGTGCTCGGCCGGGTGCTGGACCGGACGCCCGTCGCGACCCGCAGGATGCTGGTCCTGGCGGCGCTCGGACGCGCGGTGTTCGCCGTCGCCGCGCTCGGCCGCCTCGACAGCCTGTGGCTGTTCCCGGTGGCGTTCATGCTGCTGGTGCTGTCCCGGGTGCACGGCATCACACGGCACGCCCTGCTCCCCCTGGCGCTCGACGCACCGCGGGCCCTGGTGGCCGCCAACGCGCGACTCGCCTGGATCGGGGTCCTGGCAGGGGGCGTCGCGGCCGGGCTGGGCCTCGGGGCGCTGGCGGTCCTCGATGCCAACGGTCCGCTGGCGCTGGCCGCCGTGGCGGCCCTCGGAGCGGCTGCCTTCGGCCGGCGGCTGCCCGAGCCCGACGGCACGGCGACGAGGATCCCGGGGGAACCCTGGCGGGGCATCAGGCTGCAGCTGCCGCGGGAGGTGCGGCTGGCGCAGCTGGCCACCGCTGGTGTGCGGGTCTTCAACGGCTTCCTGCTGCTGCTGCTGGCCTTCGAGCTCCAGCAGACCGACGCGGGACTGCTCGACTTCGGTGCGCTGCTGGCCGCCGCCGGCGCCGGGTTCGCCGTCGCGTCCCGGCTGGTCCCCGTGCTCGCCCGCCGGTTGCGGGAGGAGCCGATGGTGCTGGCCGCCCTGGCCATCACCGCGGCGGCCGCCTTCTCCGCCGGGCAGTGGTTCGGGCTGTTGGCCGCCGCCGCCCTGGCCGGGGCGGCCGGGGTCGCCTGGGGGGTGGCCAAGCTCGCCTTCGACGGTCTCCTGCAGGCCACCGTGCCCGCCAGCCGGCGTGGCGCGGCGTTCACCCGCTCGGAGACGGTGTTCTCCGCGGCCTGGGTGATCGGCGCGATCATCCCGACGGCGATCCCGCTGCCGGCCTCGGTCGGGCTCGCGCTGGCCGGCTTCGCGGCCTTGGCCGCGCAGATCGTCTACCTCACCGTGCTCCTGGTCCCCGAGTCCCGACTCCGAACACCCGACGATCCCGAGGGCGAGGCCATCTCACACGAGGCGCCGCCGGACACTTGAGAACGGTGCGGCCACCTCGACGGCGGCCGCACCGTCCCCGGCACTGCCGAGGGTGCTGCTGTCGTGCCGGCCTAGAACACGTCCCAGACGTTCCCACCCTCGAGCAGCTCGACGAGGTCACCCTCGCCATAGCGCTCGCGGGCGGCCGCGACCTGCTTGCGCAGCTCGTCGTCGTAGACCGGGCGGTCGACCGACCGGAACACCCCGATGGGGGTCGGGCCGGTGGGGCTCGGCGCCAGGCGCGACAGCGCGAAGGCCGTGGTCGACGCCGGTCGTGTCGGGTCGTGCACGACGACGCGGTCCCCGGCCTCCTCGGTCGAGACGATCCGCATCGAGCCGTCGGGCTCGGCGATCACCGCCCGCTCGCCCTCGGGTCCGAAGGTGATGGGCTCCCCCGGAACGAGGCGGATCTGGTTGTGCTCCTTCTGCCCCTTCTCACGCAGCGCATCGAAGGCGCCATCGTTGAAGATGTTGCAGTTCTGGTAGATCTCGACGAAGGAGGTCCCCCGGTGCTCGTAGGCACCACGCAGCACCCCGCTGAGATGCTGACGATCGGTGTCGATCGAGCGCGCCACGTAGGTCGCCTCCGCACCGAGCGCCAGCGAGACCGGGTTGACGGGGCGGTCCAGCGAACCCATCGGTGTCGACTTGTGGACCGATCCGAGCGGCGAGGTCGGGGAGTACTGCCCCTTGGTCAACCCGTAGATCTCGTTGTTGAACAGCAGGATGTTGAGGTTGACGTTGCGACGCAGGGTGTGCATCAGGTGGTTGCCCCCGATCGACAACCCGTCGCCGTCACCGGTCACGATCCAGATGTCGAGGTCCGGTCGCGTGATCGCCAGGCCCGTCGCCACCGTCGGCGCTCGCCCATGGATCGTGTGGAACCCGTAGGTGTCCATGTAGTAGGGGAACCGCGAGGAGCACCCGATACCGGAGACGAACACGGTCTTCTCCGGGCGCGCACCCACGTCGGCGAGCAACGACTGCACCGTCGCCAGGATCGCGTAGTCACCGCAGCCCGGGCACCAGCGCACCTCCCGGTCGGACGTGAAGTCCTTCTTGGTGAGCTTGATCTCGTTGGTCGTCATGCCTGCTCTCCCCAGCCGATCCGCTCGATCGCGGCCACCAACTCCGTCGACGCGAAGGGCTGGCCGGTCACCCGGTTGTAGGACCTCACATCGACCAGCGTCCTGGCCCTGAGCAGCATCGCCAGCTGCCCCATGTTGTTCTCCGGACACACCACCACCCGGTAGGACGCCAGGAGCTCGGGCAGCTCGGGGTGCAGGGGAGCCAGGTGGCGCAGGTGCACACGTGCGACCTTGCGGCCCCTCGACCGGAGCTCGTGACAGGCCGCCTGCAAGGGCCCCTTCGTGGAACCCCAGCCGACGACGAGCACGTCCGCCTCGCCGCTCGGATCGACCACCTCCAGCGGCGGGAGCTGCGCGCCGATCCGGTCCAGGCGGGCGTAGCGCATCCTGGTCTGGGCGTCGTGGTTGGCCGGGTCGTAGCTGATGTGGCCCGAGCCCTCCTCCTTCTCGATACCGCCGAGCCGGTGCTCGAGCCCGGGGGTGCCGGGCAGCGCCCAGGGTCGGGCCAGGGTGTCCTGGTCCCTGAGGTAGGGGGCGAAGCCGCCGTCCTCCAGGTTGGGTTCGGTGGTGAAGGCGAAGGCCTCGGACAGCGCGGGGAGCTCGTCGACCGCGGGTAGCCGCCAGGGCTCCGCCGAGTTCGCGAGGTAGCCGTCGGACAGCAGCGCCACCGGGGTCCGGTAGGTGAGCGCGATCCGGGCCGCCTCGAGCGCGGTGTCGAAGCAGTCGGCCGGGGACGACGCGGCGATGACCGGGATCGGGGCCTCACCGTTGCGGCCGTAGAGCAGCTGGAACAGGTCCGACTGCTCGGTCTTGGTCGGCAGCCCGGTCGAGGGCCCACCACGCTGGACGTCGATGACGACCATCGGCAGCTCGGTGATCATCGCGAGCCCCATCGCCTCGGCCTTGAGCGCGATGCCGGGGCCCGAGGACGCGGTGACGGCGAGGTGGCCACCGAAGGCCGCACCGATCACCGACCCCATGGCGGCGATCTCGTCCTCGGCCTGGTAGGTCGCCACACCGAAGTGCTTGAGCTTCGCCAGCTCGTGCAGGATGTCGGAGGCGGGGGTGATCGGGTAGGAGCCGTAGAACAGCGGCAGTCCGCTGCGGACGCTCGCGGCGATCAGCCCGTAGGCCATGGCCTGGTTGCCGGTGATGTTGCGGTAGCGCCCCGGCGCGAGCTTGGCGGCCTTGACCTCGTAGGTGAAGGCGAAGGCCTCGGTGGTGTTGCCGTAGTTCCAGCCGGCACGCAGCGCGGTGACGTTCGCGTCGGCGAGCTCGGGCTTGCTCGCGAACTTGTCCTCCAGCCACTCCTCGGTCTCGGCGATCGGCCGCGAGTACATCCAGGACACGAGCCCGAGCGCCAGCATGTTCTTGCAGCGCTCGGCCTCCTTCTTGTTGAGCGCGCCCTCCTCGATGTGACGCTCCAACGCCCGCAGCGTCAGCCCGGTGATGGGCACCTCGTGGAGCTGGTAGTCCGTCATCGTGCCGTCGTCCAGGGGCGAGGACTCGTAGCCGGCCTTGTGGAGGTTGCGCTCGGTGAACGCATCGGTGTTCACGATCACGAGGCCCCCGGGCTTCAGCGCGCTGAGGTGCTTCTGCAGCGCGGCCGGGTTCATCGCGACCAGGACGTCGGGTGCGTCACCGGGCGTGTGGATGTCCTGATCGGAGAAGTGCAGCTGGAAGGAGCTGACCCCGGCCAGGGTCCCGGCGGGTGCCCGGATCTCCGCCGGGAAGTCCGGCAGGGTCGCCAGGTCGTTGCCGGCCAACGCGGTCTGCGTGGTGAACCGGTCCCCCGTCAGCTGCATACCGTCGCCGGAGTCGCCGGCGAACCGGACGACCGCGCTGGACAGCTGGATCCGTTCCCGTTCGGCTGTGCTGGTGTCGCTCATCGCCCCACCTGCCGGTCGCGCACGAACATCGTTCCCTCCCGCGTGGCTACCACGCGCTACCGCCGCACCACCGTGCCCCACCATCCGAGCGAGGTCGTTCCGGTGGCACGGGCGTCACCGTCGAACCTACCGTGCCACACCGACACCGTGGTACCTCTGCGACGGGAGTCGGCGAGGAAGTGACCGCATGGCATCGGCCGAGCTGTTCCGACCCATCCAGACCGCTGATCTGCCTGCGCTGCTCACCACCGCGCAGGCACTCGACACCGCCCTGTGGGGCCGGCCCGAGACCGATCTCGACGACCTGGCCCACGAGCTGTCGGTGTCAGAGCCGCTGGCCGTGTCCAGCCGTGCCCTGCTCACCAGCGACGGCATCGACGGGTTCGTCCTGGTCCGGGGGTCCGAGTGCGCGCTGACCGTGCATCCGCGGCCGACCTCGGACCAGCGCGCAGCGGTCGCCAGCCGCCTGCTGTCCTGGGCACGGACGGCCGGCGCGGACGAGGTCGACCTCGCCGCACCCGACACCGAACTGCAGGACGTCGCCACCGCCCTCGGCTGGCAGCACACGCACAGCTCCCACGAGCTGCTGCGCCGGCGGCACGTGCCACCGCCCGCGTTGCCTGCCGGGGTCCGGCTCCGGCGGTTCCAGCCCGAGCAGCACGCCAGGGCCGTGCACCGCATGCTGTACGCGTTCTGGGCCGCGACACCGACCCACCACGACCGTCCCTACCACCAGTGGCGGGAGTTGTTCATCGACCATCCCGCGAGCCTGCCCGACCAGCAGCTGGTCGCCTGGCAGGACGGCGAGGTGGTGGGTGCGGCCCTGGGGCGCATCTTCACCGGGGACACCGGCTGGATCCTGCAGCTCGGGGTCGCACCGGCAGCACGTCGCCGGGGGCTCGGGCGCGCCCTGCTGTGCCTGGCCGCCGACCGGCTCGCAGCGGCTCCCGGGGTGCAGGAGGTCGGGCTGTCGGTCGACGCCACCAACGACGCGGCCCTGGAGCTGTACCGCTCGGCCGGGTTCGAGGTCGATCGCACCTACCGACGGTTCAGCGTTCAGCCGCAGACCGAGCGCAGCAACGGGTAGGGGTTGACCGCCCGACCGCCACCCGGGTGCCACTCGAAGTGCACGTGCTCCGCCCCGGCCGTCGCGTTGCCGGTGGAGCCGTTGGTCCCCACCTGCTGACCGGCGGTGACCCGTGCCCCGTTCGACACCGTGTGGCTGTCGAGGTGCAGGTACCAGAAGTGGTCGCCGTTGTCCGCGCGCAGGATCGCCCACAGTCCGGCGCTGGGGCCGGGACGCTGGATGTTCCACACCCCGTTGGTGATCGCACGGACCGGGATGCCCCGGGGCCCCATCAGGTCGGTGCCACGGTGCGCCCGCCCCCCGGAGCGCGCATGCCCCCAGGAGTCGATGAAGGAGCGTGGCTGATCGAGCGGGCAGGCCATCCCACCCGAGGTCCGGGCCGGCGCGCTGGCAGCCGGTGCGCTGGTGGTTGACGCGGAGCTCGAGGACGGCGCCGCGGTCCGGGTGGCCGCAGCCTGCTCGCGGGCCCGCCGCTCCGCCGCGAGACGCTCCTGCCGCTCCCGCTCGCGGCGCTCACGTTCCCGGCGCTCGCGCTCGAGACGCTCCTTCTCCGCCTGCTCCTCGGCCTCCAGGTCACCGACGAGCTCGCCGAGCTCCGCGAAGCTGGCCTCGAGCTGCTCGGTGGCCCGCTGCTGCTCCGCCCGCGCCTGCTCGACCTCCTCGCGCTGGACGGTGAGGCGTTCCTCCGCCGCCACGAGTCGGGCCCGGGCGGCGACCAGGTCCTCGGTGCGCGCCCGGTCGGAGACCACGGCCCGCTGGACCGTCTCGGCGCGGGCGAGCGCTGCGCTGGGATCGTCGCTGGCGAGGAACACCGACAGGGGGTCGAGGTTGGAGCCGTGCTTGAACACCGCGCGCAGGCGGTCGGTGATCAGCTCGTCGATCTCACCCAGCTCGAGCCGCAGGGAGGCCACCTCCTGTTCGAGCTCCTCACCCTCGACCTCCAACCGGGCGATCCGGTCCCTGAGCTCCTCGTAGGCTCTGGTGGCGGCGTCGATGTCCGCCTCGACCCGCTCGCGCTGCTCCCTGGCGTCAGCCAGGTCACGCTGGATGCGGTCGAGGTCGCGGGCTTCGGCCACGCCGCTGAGCTCGACGGCCATGACCACCGCCACCGCGAGGACGACCAGCTGACGCCAGCGGGAGCTGTGCACGCGTGACGCCACGGTGGCCTCTGACGGTCGGGGGTGGGACGGGCGGCGCGGGATGATAGCCGGCGGTGGCGCCGTGACAGCGGGCCGATCGGTCATCGCGCGACGCAGCACGGCTGCACCGGTGCGTCGGAGCGGGCTGCGTCGTCGGTTCAGTCGGCCGTCGCACCGGCGGTGCCGGCTGAGGCCACACGATCCATCTCGGTCTGGGGACCGATCCGCCAGAAGGACTCGGCCGCGGCGTCCCAGTCGGCCAGCAACGCCTGCGCCCGAGCGGACCCCGTGACCGTGGCGTGCTCCTCGACCAGCGCCCGGACCCGGGTGAGCTGCCCGCCGTCGGGACGCCGGGCCTCGACCAGCTGCCGGTTGACCCGCGCCAGCACCTCGCCGCGGGGGTCGTGGACGAAGCACTCACCGCCGCTCATGCCCGCACCGATGTTGTGACCGGTCGGCCCCAGCACCACGACCGTCCCGCCGGTCATGTACTCGCAGGCGTGATCCCCGGTCCCCTCCACCACCGCGGTGGCCCCGGAGTTGCGGACCGCGAAGCGCTCGCCGGCGCGACCGGCGACGAACAGCTCACCACCGGTCGCACCGTAGAGGACGGTGTTGCCGACCAGCACGGGATCACCGGCGTCGTCCGCCGGTGGGCGGATCACGATCCGCCCGCCGCCGAGCCCCTTGCCGACGTAGTCGTTGGCCTCGCCGTCGAGGACCAGCTCCACGCCACGGCTGGTGAAGGCGCCGAAGGACTGGCCCGCCGAGCCGGCGAAGCGCAGGCGGGCGAGCCCGGGCGGGTCCTCCTCCCCGAACTCGAGCCCCACGGCCCCACCGATCCGGGCGCCGATGGTCCGATCGGCGTTGGTGATCGGGTAGGTGAACTCGGTGATGCCACCGAGGAAGATGGTCTCGAGCGCGTCCCCGAACACCCGGTCCCCCAGGTCGCTGCGGGGGTCCTGGATCGCGACCCTCCCCGTGAACCGGCGCTCCCCGACCCCGGGGTCACGGAGCAGTGGCGAGACGTCGATGCGTTCCGCCTTGCCCGTCAGCCCGGGGCGACGGGTGAGCAGGTCGACCCGGCCGATGGCCTCGTCGAGCGAGGCGACCCCGAGCTCCGCGAGCAGGTGCCGGACCTCCTCGGCGACCATGGTGAGGTAGGCCGCCACCATCTCCGGTGTGCCGGCGAACTTCTCCCGCAGATCCAGCCGCTGGGTGGCGATCCCGACCGGGCAGGTGTCACGGTGGCAGGCGCGGGCCATGATGCAGCCCTCGGCGAACAGCGCCGCGGTGCCGAAGGAGTACTCGTCGGCACCGAGCAGCGCGGCGAGCAGCACGTCGTGCCCGGTCTTGAAGCCGCCGTCGACCCGCAGCTTGACCCGGCCGCGCAGGCGGTTGTGTCGCAGGGTCTGCTGGACCTCCGCCAGCCCGAGCTCCCATGGCAGGCCCGCGTGCTGGATCGACGACAGCGGCGAGGCACCGGTGCCACCGTCGTTGCCGGAGATGTGGATCGAGTCCGCCAGGGCCTTGACCACACCGGCGGCGACGGTGCCGATGCCGGCCTCGGCGACCAGCTTGACGTCGACCAGCGCCTCCGGGTTGACCTGCTTGAGGTCGAAGATCAGCTGCGCGAGGTCCTCGATCGAGTAGATGTCGTGGTGGGGCGGTGGGCTGATCAGGGTGACGCCCGGCGTGGTGTGGCGCAGACGTGCGATCTCGTCGGTGACCTTGTGACCCGGGATCTGCCCGCCCTCGCCGGGCTTGGAGCCCTGCGCGATCTTGATCTGCAGGATGTGGGCGTTGGCGAGGTACTCCGGGGTGACACCGAAGCGGCCCGAGGCGACCTGCTTCATCCGGCAGTCGAGGTCCAGGGCGCTCCAGCGGGTCCGGAACCGTGCGGGGTCCTCGCCGCCCTCACCGGAGTTGGCCTTGCCGCCGATCATGTTGAGCGCGGCCGCCAGGGTCTCGTGCGCCTCCTTGGACAGCGCCCCGTGCGACATCGCGCCGGTGGAGAACCGTCGGGTGATGGCCTCGACCGGCTCCACCTGCTCCAGGGGGATCGGTCCGGCCGGGTTGTGGGGCAGCAGGAAGTCCCGCGGGTAGGCGGCCGGTCGGGCGTGGACGGTGGCGCTGAAGCGCTCGTACAGCTCCGTGCGCCCCTCGGCGGCCGCGGTGCGCAGCAGCGCCGCGGTGGTGCCGTCCACCTCGGTGCTGGCACCGACGCCGTCCAGGCGGAAGGGCGGGGTCGTCGCGGTGCGTCCGAGCCCGAGCGCGTCGTGGAGGGCGTCGACCACCGGCTTGGACATGTCGTGGAACTCGCCGCCCTTGCGCCACTTGATGATGCCGGGGCTGGCCAGCGCCGGCAGGGCCACCTCGCCGTCGGGCCCGGGAGCCGGGAACGCCTCCGCGTGCTGCTCCAGCACCTCCGTGGCG
>SLQK01000031.1 GCA_007131525.1 Nitriliruptoraceae bacterium
CGCACCTCGGGCCTGACACCGTCCTGACCGTTGATCACCCGGGAAGCCGTCGAGCGCGAGACGCCCGCGAGTTCAGCGACCCGTTCGAGCGTGAGCTTCGACATCCCACGCCTCCTTCTGGAACCGCTCCCTTAGCCCGCTTGTGCCGCAAAGATCGCCAGCAACGCGGACGGAAACCGGATTCTCTCGGTCCAAGGTTGGCGGTGCCGGAATCTTCTGGAACCGCTCCCATCTGTCTCGACTCTCGCGGGACCGGGACTCGCCGTCAAGCTCTGGCGCCGACACGAGCATCACGCGCACGTTCTGACCGATGCAACGCCCACGTTGTCGACCTCGTCGAAAGTGGTGCGGCCAGACTAACCGGGCGGGAGGTGGTGCCTGCCCCACCGACGATGGACGTGGCCGCCCCCTCGCCGGACGCCCCACGGCAGGTCAGGGTGAGGAGCAGCTTCCTGTTCGACACCCTGGAGGGCCGACGTGGCTGGTGGTGTCCCTGGTTCGACGCAGCAGGTGCACGGCGACGTCGCCCCCGGTTTCGGCCGGGTGGCCGATGTGTTCCGCCAGCAGCTCGTCCGTGGCCGATCCATCGGCGCAGCCTGTGCGGTGGAGCGCGACGGCGAGGTGGTCGTGGACCTGTGGGGTGGCCAGCGCGACGGGCAGCGGGGCCTGCCCTGGGAGCGTGACACCCTCGTGCCCGTCTTCTCGACCACCAAGGGCATGGCGTCGATGGTGATCGCGGTCGCGCACAGCCGGGGGCATCTGGATCTCGAGGAACGCGTGGCGACCTACTGGCCGGAGTTCGCCCAGCAGGGCAAGCAGGACATCACCGTCCGCCAGCTGCTGTCACACCAGGCCGGCCTCGCCGCGCTCGACGAGCCGATCGACGACGAGCTGCTGGCTGACGCCGATGCGCTGGCGGTGGTGCTCGCACGGCAGGCACCGCTGTGGGAACCGGGGAGCCGGCAGGGCTACCACGCGGTCACCCTGGGCTTCTACGAGGGCGAGCTGCTCCGACGGGTGGATCCGAGCGGTCGCACGATCGGGCGGGCCTTCGCCGAGGACGTCGCGGGCCCGCTCGGCATCGAGTTCCACATCGGCCTGCCCGACGACGTCGACGCTGCCCAGCTCGCGAGGTTCCACGGCGTGCACCCGGCCAGAGGGCTCCTGCACCTCGGTGCTGCTCCGCGCCGGCTGCTCCTGGCGTTCTGCAACCCCCGGAGCCTCACCAACCGTGCCTTCATGGCCATCCCGATCGCCAGACACCCGGAGCGGATCAACGACCGCGACCTGCTGCGACGGGAGATCGCGTCCTTCGGTGGGGTCGGCAACGCCCGGGGGATCGCCCGGGCCTTCGGGGAGCTGGCGACCGGCGGCCGGCGGCTGGGACTCCGGCCGGGGACGCTGGCCGCCTTCGAGACGCCCGGCGTTCCGCCCTCTGGGGGTCGCCGGGACGTCGTCCTCCACAGCGACATCCCCTTCACCCTCGGCTTCGCTCGCGGGTTCTCCGGCTTCCCGCTCGGCTCCGACGGTCGCAGCTACGCGATGGCCGGGACCGGTGGGTCCATCGGCATGGCCGACCCCACCCTCGGGCTCGGGTTCTCCTACACCCCCAACCGCATGGGCTTCGGAAGCCCCACCGACCCGCGGGAGGTCGCGCTCCGGGATGCGCTCTACCGGTGCCTGGGCGGACCGCCACAGGACCCGACGGCGGCGTGGGCGGAGCCGGAGCTCGTCACGTGACCGCCCTCGATCCGCCCCAGGTGCGGTCCCCGCAGCCGCCCCGCCTCCAGGACGTGCTGGGGGTCACGGCGCTGCCCCCGGCGGGTGCAACCAGCGTCACGAACCGCCTCCGCGCGCTACTCGGCAGGCTACGTCGCGCGATGGCCCCTCCACCCGCACGCATCATGGAGTCCGTCCTGGCGGGGCTGGAGCCGGCGGTGCTCGCTGCGCTGTGCCGTACGGACCTGCCGGACCGGGTCACCGGCCCCGTACCCGTCGCCAAGTTGGCGGCCGACCTGGACGTCGACCCCCATCGGCTGACCCGGCTGCTGCGCTTCGCCCACACCCGCGGCTGGCTCCGCCTGGACCGCCGCGACCTCGTCCACCCGACCCGCCTGACCCCGTTCCTCCGGCGGGAGCATCCCGGCGGCTGGCGCGCCTGGGTCGAGTTCGCGGCCGGGCACGACGTCGGCGCGTCGCTGGCGGTCCTCGAGCGGGCGCTGCCCCCTGACGGTGACGCTTTCGAGGCGGCGAACGACCTGCCCTTCTTCACCTTCATGGCCGCCCACCCCGAACGTCACGCCAGCTTCGATGCCGCCATGGCCGCCGGCGCCCGGATGCACGGACTGCTACTGGCACGTGCCATCCAGTGGTCGACCAGCCGTCGTGTGTGCGACATCGGTGGTGGTGACGGCGCCCTGCTCAGCGTGCTGATCGCCCACCACCCGCACCTGCATGGTGTGGTGCTGGAGCTGCCAGAGGTGGTCGCACGGATGCCGAGCCGCCACCAGGTGACCGCCCAGGCCGGGGACGCCTTCCAGGCCCTCCCAACGGGCTGCGACACCTACCTGCTCGTGAACGTCCTCCATGACTGGGACGACGCGGCTGCCACCGCGCTGCTCAGCAGAGCTGCCGAGGCCGCCCGCTCCTCCGAGCTGGCAGGGCCGGATGCACGGGTGATCGTCGTCGACAGCGAGGCGAGGCGGCGGCCGACCGACGATCTGGCGCTGCTGGCGGACACGCTGATGCTGGCCCTGACCCCCGGTGGCCGGGAGCGCACGGTCGCAGAGGTCGTCGCGCTCGGTGAGGCGGCCGGGTTGGCGCTGGAGCGTCACCGCCGGCTCGCCTCCGGTGACGTGGCCATCGTGTTCCGCCGCGGCCGGAACGCCCCCGAGTAGGCTCGCCGGCATGCCGCTCCGTCTGGTCCTGGCCGAGGACAGCTTCCTGATCCGGGAAGGTCTCGCCGCGCTGCTCGCGGACGATCCCGAGCTGGACCTCGTCACGAGCGTCGGGTCCCTGCCCGCCCTCCTGGAGGCGGTCGAGACGGTCCGACCAGACGTCGTCCTGACCGACATCCGGATGCCACCGACCGAGACGGACGAGGGGATCCGTGCCGCCGAGGAGCTCGCGACGACCCACCCGGCCATCGGGGTGGTGGTGTTGTCCCAGCACATCGAGCCGGACTACGCGCTGCGGCTGTTCGACGGCGGGTCCCAGGGGCGCGCGTACCTGCTGAAGGAGCGGGTCGGCGACCTCGCGCAGCTCCGTCATGCCATCTCCGCAGCTGCCAGCGGCGGGTCGGTGCTGGACCCGCAGGTGGTGGACGTGCTGGTCGCCGCGCGCCGGCAGCGTGCCACCTCGGTGTTGGATCGGCTCACGGCGCGGGAGCTCGAGGTCCTCGAGCTCGTCGCGCGGGGTGACTCCAACCGTGCGATCGCCCAGGAGCTCGTCCTGTCCGACCGGGCCGTGGAGAAGCACATCACGAGCATCCTCACCAAGCTGGACCTGTCGGCCGACGACACCGAGGTGCACCGCCGGGTGCGCGCCGTCC
>SLQK01000330.1 GCA_007131525.1 Nitriliruptoraceae bacterium
GAGCGGGCCCGGTTCGTGCGCCAGACGGCGGCGGGTGCGGCCGAGTCCCACGTCCACGACCTCGACGTCGTCCACGAGGCACCGAACTACCAGGTACCGACGAAGGGCTGACCGAGACGGCCGGTGCGGAGTCAGGCGGTCGTTGGTCAGCCGCCGTCCGGGCAGGGCGGTGGCGTGAGGCGCTCGGGGCCGCGTGGCCCGTCGCTGAAGGGGCAGTGCCGACAGCCGCTGTCGCAGCAGAACCCGCGGGCCCACAGCTCCGCCGCCGTGAGTACCTCGAACCCTGACAGCGGGTCCGGGTAGGTCGGCACGTCGGCCGCCATCGCGGCCTCGTGCACGCGGAGGACGAGCGCGTAGGCCGGATGGGCCGGATCGAGGCGGGCGGCCAGCGGGAGCCGCCGCAGTACCGGCAGCTCGTCGCCCACCTCGCCGCTCACCTCGCCGCAGCCCAGGTGCGCAGGGCGTCCAGGGCGGTCGCGACCCCGTCCTCGTCGACGCTGCGCGTGACCAGGTGCGCGGCCGCCCGGATCTCCTCGCTGGCCTGCCCCATCGCGATCGCCGTGCCGGCGACGGCGAGCATCGACCGGTCGTTGCCGGCGTCCCCGATCGCCGCGACCTGGTGGAGCTCCAGCCCGAGATGGGCGGCTGCCGCCAGGGTCGCCGCGCCCTTGGTCGCACCCGGCTGGTTGACGTTGGTGAACACCATCCCCGGGGTGCGCGGGGAGCCCGCCGTGCCGACCTCCGCGTCGAGGTCGGCCAGGCGCGCCTCCAGCCACGTCAGCGCCTCGTCGGAGAACAGCGCGAAGGTGGCCTTCGGGACGGGCGTGTCACCGAGGTCGGCCGCGCGTTCGAGCACCCCGAGGGGCTCGCTGCGGAGCAGGTCCCAGTGGGGCCGGGCCCGCTCGTCCAGGGAGGAGACGTGGAAGCCGGACTCGCCGTAGACCTCGAGGTAGAGGTCGTTCCGCTGTCGGGCGAGCGCCAGCAGGGCATCGACCTGGTCGTGGGTGAGCGCCCACCGTGCCACCGTCGAGCCGTTGGAGCGCACCTCGGCGCCGTTGTGCAGCACGTGGGGGCCGCTGGCCCCGAGCTGCTGCTGGAGCTGGCGCACACCATCGCGCATCCGGCCAGTGGCGTAGCCGACCCGGAGCCCAGCCCGCTGGGCTCGACCGACGGCTGCAACCACCTGCTCCGTGGCAAGCTCCGCCGGACCGACGAGCGTGCCGTCGACGTCGCACACCACGTAGCTCACGGCCGCGGGCTGCCACTCGTCGAACCGACCGCCGGGTACCAGGCCGGCGGGCAACGAGGTGGTGACGGTCATCCCAGCGCCTTGACCTGGCCGAACCGGTCCTCGTAGTTCGACAGGTTGGTGTTGAGCGCGTTCAGGACCCGCCCGACCAGCGTGGGCGCGATCCGGACCCGCGAGACCACCTCGGCGTTGACCTTGCCGGCCTCGCCCGAGGGCAGGAGCTGGCAGAAGTCCAGGGTGAACTCGTGGGGGGAGTGGGACACGACGAGGAAGTTGGCGTACTCGCCGTGCTTGTTCTCGTCGGGAACGACCACCTGCACCTGCTTGTTGCCGGGTGCCGGCTGCTTGCCGGGGTCGGGGTTCGGCTGATCGCTCACGTCGTGGTCCTGTCGGAGGGGGCCGTGTGGTCGGAGGTGACGCCGCCGAGGCTACCGGTGGCCGGTCTAGGCTCGCGGTGACCGTCCGCGCCGCCGACACGTTCGGAACCACCGTGACCCTGGGCCCCCTCACCGACGCCGTCGCGACCGCCTCCGCCGAGGCCCTGGCCGCCGTCCCGCGGATCTGGGACCGTGACCACACCGTCTGGTCGGAGGACCCCACCGAGCTGGCTGACCGGCTCGGTTGGCTCGACGCTCCCGAGCGGGCGGCTGCGGCCAAGGACGAGCTGCTCGCGCTCGCCGAGGGGGTACGGGCCGACGGCATCACCGACGTCGTGCTGGTCGGGATGGGCGGATCGTCGCTGTACCCGGCGGTGCTGGCCAGCACCTTCGGCGCCGCCGAGGGATGGCCGACCCTGCACGTCCTGGACTCGACCGACCCCGCCGCGGTGCTGGGGTTGGAGCGGTCGGTCCCCTGGGAGACCACGCTGGTCGTGCCGGCGTCCAAGTCCGGCGGCACGATCGAGACCCTCAGCCACCTCGAGCGGTTCCTGGCGCGGCTCCGTGAGGTGCATGGTGATGACGCCGGCCGCCATGTCCTCCCGATCACCGATCCCGGCAGCGGGCTGGCGGAGCGCGCTGCCGCCGAAGGGTTCCGGGGCCCGGCGCTCGGCCAGCCCGACGTCGGTGGGCGGTTCTCGGCGCTGACCCCCTTCGGGCTGCTCCCCGCCGCGCTGCTCGGCATGGACCTCGACGCCCACCTCGCCAGCGCCAGCGAGATGCTCGCGCAGGCCCGCATCGTTGAGCCGAACAGCAACGCCCCCGCCATGCTCGGCGCCGTCATGGCCGCCGGCGCACGCATCGGTCGGGACAAGCTCACCCTCCTGTTGCCCGACGAGATCGCCAGCTTCGGGCTGTGGGTGGAGCAGCTGGTGGCGGAGTCGACCGGCAAGCACGGGGTCGGCGTCGTCCCCGTGATCGGCGAGGGTCCGGCCAACGCGACCTTCGGTGAGGACCGGGTGGTCGTCGCGCTCGGTGACCACCCGGAGATCCACGAGCTGCTGCAGGCGGGGGTGCCCGTGGTCCAGCTGGCCTGGTCCGGTCCCCACCAGCTGGCCGGCGAGGTGGCACGTTGGGAGTTCGCGACCGCGGTCGCCGGCGTGCTGCTCGGGATCAACCCCTTCGATCAGCCGAACGTCCAGGCCGCCAAGACCGCGACCGCCCGGGTCCTGGAGACGGGGGAGGAGCTCCCGCCGACCTCCGACCCGGCCACGGTGCTCGACACGTTGCAGCCCGGTGACGTGCTCGGGCTCCTGGCCTTCGTGGTGCCCGACAGCGAGGACGAGGCCCGGGTCCACGCGGCTGCTGACGTGCTCCGCCGCCGGACCGGGGTACCGGTCACCGTCGGCATCGGTCCCCGCTACCTGCACTCCACCGGCCAACTCCACAAGGGGGGCAACGACCGGGCGGCGTTCCTGATCATGGTCGGCGACGACCCCGAGGACGCCGAGATCCCCGGAAAGCCCTACGGGTTCTCGCGGCTCAAGCGAGCCCAGGCGGCCGGCGACCACGCGGCGCTGACCGAGGCCGGACGCAGGGTGGCGCACGTCAGCCTCGAGGACCTTCCGACGGACTGACACGGTCCCGCGAGCGGCTTCCGCACCTGACATCGTCGTCGACGCCGCGGCGTGCCGCCCGGCTCAGCCCCGTGTGCGGACCTGCCCGAGGCCGCCGTCCACGCCCAGCACCTGCCCGGTGATCCAGTCGTTGGCCGGGTCGAGCAGGAAGGTCACCGCGCGGGCGATGTCCTCGCCGGTCCCGAGCCGCCCGAGGACGTGCATCTTCCGGCTGGCCTCGGCCTGGGCCTCGTTGCCGACCAGCCGTGCGGTCATCTTGGCGTCGACCAGGCCAGGGGCCA
>SLQK01000019.1 GCA_007131525.1 Nitriliruptoraceae bacterium
CGCGGCCCCGCCGCCGCGTGACGAGCCGGCTACGCCCGGCTCGTGGCCCTGAGCACCGCGAGGAGCGCGCGTCCGTAGGCCTCGTCCGCCTCGGCCTCCTCGACCTCCACGAGCTCACCACCGATCCGCACGGTGCACCGCCAGCCGTCGTCGAGCCTGGCGAGCGAGAGCAGCGAGCCGCCGAGTAGCTCCCGCAGCTGCGCCTCACGGGGCAGCCAGACGGTCTCCGCCTGCTCGATGGCATCCAGGGCCCACTCGGTGGTCCCGTTGAAGGCGATCAGGTCTCCCACCGGAGAACGTCGCACCTCGACCACCATCTCCGAGATCGTGAACACCCGCCCGTCGAGGTCGCGGTCGGGCAGGACGAACCGGTCCCCTTCCGAGGGGGTCCAGCGCAGGCCGGTCTCGCGGAGCTGCTGGGCGAGATCGAAGCTGATCATCGTGGTCCTGTCTCGGGGCGGCCGGCGAGGCGAGCGGGGCGAGGACCGTCGGTCGCCGAGCCGGAGGACGAAGGTACGGCGCCGTCGCCGACCCGGCCAGGCC
Source organism: Nitriliruptoraceae bacterium (assembly GCA_007131525.1). Classification (GTDB taxonomy): domain Bacteria; phylum Actinomycetota; class Nitriliruptoria; order Nitriliruptorales; family Nitriliruptoraceae; genus T1Sed10-7. Next base: position 544 of record SLQK01000019.1, read on the forward strand.
CGTCGCCCACCGCCCGCGCCGATAGCCTCACGTCCATGCCCGTCCTGGTCACCGCTGCCCACCAGCCCCTTGCTCGACGGCTCGCAGCCCGGCTGCTCGAGGAAGGCGGCGAGGTGCGCGTCACCGCCACGGGCGACGTCGCGAGCCTGCGTGCGGCCGGCGCCTTCGTGGCGACCGCCACCCCCGACGACGAGGGCCGTCTCGAGGCGGCGCTGACCGACGTCCACACCCTCGTGCACGTCGGTGGGGGGCTCGCGAGCCCGGACCTCGACCGCATCGTCGCCGACGCCGAGGTGGCTGCCCGCGCCGCTCGCGGTGCAGGGGTCAGGCGCGTGATCTCGCTGTCGGTGGCGGGCGCCAGCCCCGATGCCACCGATCCGCTCCGACGGGCCAAGGCCGCCGTGGAGGAGATCCTCGCGGCACTGCCCTGCCCCACGATCGTGCTGCGGCTCGGCCTGGTGGACACGCCGGCGCTGCGGGATGCGCTGGTGACCGCCGGTCTCGAACCCGTCCACCTCGGTGTCGAGGTCCGCCCGGTCCGCGTCGCCGACGTCCTGGAGCTGGTCGTGGCCTTCGACCGGGCGCGCTCGCGGAGCACGGAAGGTCATCTGGTGGTCGCCGCCGACGGTCCCCAGGCGATGTCGGTCGCCGGCTACCTCGACCGGGTCACCGGCAGCCGGGACGGTCGGGGCCGTCTCCTGGGTCGTCGGCTCCCCGACGCCGCGACGATCCAGCGCCTGGTGGCGACGCTGAGCGGACCGTGGGAGCAGACCGAGCCGCACCTGGTGGACGGGTGGGCGTTCGCGCAGCTCGAGCCCGGTGTGCCGGGCGTGTCGGACCCGTCCGGCGGGTAGCCGACGACACCGGCGAGCCGGACCGATCCTGACCGGGCCCCGCAGGGCTGGTCAGTACTCCTCGTCCGGCGTGTCGATGAAGGGGATCATCGCGCGCAGCTCGCGCCCCACCGTCTCGATGGGGTGGGACCTGCCGGCCGCACGCTTGGCCGCGAAGAACTCGCCGCCGGACTCGATCTCCGCGACGAAGTTGCGGGCGAAGGTGCCGTCCTGGATCTCCGCCAGGATCTGCTGCATCGCGGCGCGCGACTCGTCGCCGATGACCCGAGGCCCGGAGACGTAGTCCCCGTACTCGGCGGTGGTGGAGATCGAGTGGCGCATCCAGGAGATGCCGCCCTCGTACATCATGTCGACGATGAGCTTCAGCTCGTGGAGGCACTCGAAGTAGGCGGCCTCGGGCTGGTAGCCGGCGTCGACCAGGGTCTCGAACCCGGCCTGGACGAGGTGGCTGACCCCGCCGCAGAGCACGGCCTGCTCACCGAACAGGTCGGTCTCGGTCTCCTCGGCGAAGGTGGTCTCGAGCACGCCGGCACGGGTGAGCCCGACGCCCTTGGCGTAGGAGCGGCCGAGGTCGTGGGCGCCACCGGTCGCATCCTGGTGGACCGCCAGCAGCCCCGGCACGCCCTGGCCCTGCTCGTAGGTCCGGCGGGCGATGTGGCCCGGGGACTTCGGCGCGGCCAGGAACACGTCGACGCCCGCGGGTGGCTCGATCAGTCCGTAGTGGATGTTGAACCCGTGGCCGAACACCAGCGCGTCGCCGGGCTGGACCGCCTCCCGGACCCCCTGCTCCCACATGCCCTTCTGGGCGGTGTCGGGCGCGAGGATCACGATCACGTCGGCCTCGGCGGCGGCGGCGTTGGTCTCGAGGACCCTGAGCCCCTGCTCCTCGGCACGCGCCCAGGAGGGGGATCCCTCGCGCAGGCCGACGCGCACGTCGACGCCCGAGTCGCGGAGGTTGAGGCTGTGGGCGTGCCCCTGGCTGCCGTAGCCGAGCACCGCGACCTTGCGACCCTGGATCACGGAGAGGTCGGCGTCGTCGTCGTAGAAGATGGTGGCCATACGTGTCGGACTCCTGGAAGGCGGTTCGGGGGCCGGGCGGTCGCCGGCCGGGCGGGGACACCGAGGTGGACGGTGCCCGCCGGCTGCAGAGCCTAGGCCGCCGGCTCCGGCAGCCCCAGCAGCAGGTCACCGGTCACCAGCTCACGGACCGCCGGGTTGTCGTAGCGGAGCATGGTGCCGCGGCGCACCACCGCCAGGTTGACGCCCCGTGCCTCGCTCAGCGGCCGCCCCACCTCCTCCGGTGCCACCTCGCGTTCCTCGATGACCAGCCCCTGGGAGGTCTGCAGCAGATCGGTGACCACGGCGGCGATCCTCGGGTTCCGGCTGGTCACCCCCAGCAGGCGGCCGGAGGTCTCCGAGGAGGTGATCACGACGTCGGCTCCCGACTGGCGCAGCAGGTGGGCGTTCTCCTGCTCCCGGACCGCGGCCACGATCGTGGCACGGGGTGCCAGCTCCCGCGCGGTGAGGGTGATCAGCACCGCCGCGTCGTCACGCTCGGCGGCGACGATGACGGCCTTCGCCCGCTCGATCTCCGCCTGGAGCAGCGTGCGGGTCCGGGTCGCGTCACCGACGACGACCGGGTAGCCGTCGCGGGAGGCCTCCTCGGCGGTCTCCGGGTCGAGCTCGACGACGACGAGCTGAAGCCCGTTCATCCCGCCCTCGGTCAGCGCCCCCGCCGCGGACCGTCCCTTCACGCCGTAGCCGCAGATCACGTGGTGGTCACGCACCCGTCTCCTCCATCGCTCCAGGCGCAGCGTCTCACGCCAGCGGTCGGTCAGCAGCTCCACGGTCGTGCCCACCACGACCAGCAGGAAGGCGACCCGTGCCGGGGTGATCACGAGCAGGGCCGTGAGCCGCGCACCGGTCGTCACCGGCGCGATGTCGCCGTAGCCGGTCGTGGTCACGGTCACCGAGGCGTAGTACAGCGCATCCACGAGGCCGATCGGCCGACCCGTCTCGTCGACGTAGCCGCCACGGGTCGCCAGCACCGCGATGGCGACCACGAACAGCAGGCCGACCGCGATCGCGATCCGCCGGCCCAACGCGGCCAGCGGGGCCCGACC
>SLQK01000243.1 GCA_007131525.1 Nitriliruptoraceae bacterium
AGGATGCCGACCTTGCAGCGCGGACTCGAGGCGCCCGACGACCACCACTTGCGGCCGTTGATGACGTAGTGGTCCCCGTCGCGCTCGATCCGGGCCCGGATGTTGCGGGCGTCGGAGGAGGCGACATCGGGTTCGGTCATGAAGAACGTCGACCGGATCTCCCCCTCGAGCAGCGGGGTCAGCCACTGCCGCTGCTGCTCCGGTGTCCCGACGAGGTGGAGCACCTCCATGTTGCCGGTGTCGGGGGCGGCACAGTTCGTGGCGGTCGGGGCCATGAGCACCGAGCGACCCGTGAGCTCCGCGAGGTGGGCGTAGTCGAGGTTGCTGAGACCCGCGCCGTGGTGCTCGTCCGGCAGGAACAGGTTCCACAGCCCACGGCTCCTGGCCTCGGCCTGGAGCTCCTCCATGATCGGCGGGTGGTGGTGGCGGTCGCCGGAGGCGGCGATCTGCTCCTCGTAGACGGCCTCGTTCGGGATGACCCGCTCCCGGACGAAGGCGTCGAGCTCGGCGTGGAGCTGCTGGCCCCGTGCGCTCAACCCCAGCTGCATGGCTCGGACTCCCTGGTCGGCACCAGCGGCACGTTAGGCCGCTGGGTTGCTCGGGGCCGCATCGGACCGGGCCTGCCGGTAGCCCTCCACAGCCGCCTGCCCGAGCTCGCTGGCGAGCTGCGCGCCCCCCCTGCCGGCGGCGACCGTCCCCTCCCTCACGCGCTGGAGCGCGTCCCGGCGGAGCTCGCGCCGCCGGCCCACCCCGGCCTCGGGATCGAACAGGTACATCACCCCGGCACCCGTGGCGGCGCCGGCAGCGAAGGTCACAGCGGTCCTGACACGCACGGCAGCGATCCTGTCGGTCGCGGAACGGGGGCGCCCTGCAGCCTAGGACCCGTCACGCTCGGCCACCGCCTGCTGCCAGCCGACCTGCTCGGCGCGGGCCTTGAAGGCGAGCCCCTCGGGGGTGTGCCGGGCGAGCCCGTCGAACAGCGTCGCCAGCAGCTGCGTCGTCGCCAGCCCCTGGGAGCTGACCGCCTGGTTGACCACGATCTTCATCATCGCGAGCTGGTTGGCGGGCACCTGCGCGATCCGCTCGGCCAGCGCGTCGACGTGGGCGGACAGGCGCTCGGCCGGCACCGACTCGAGGATCAACCCGATCCGGGCCGCCTCCCGGCCATCGATCAGATCCCCGGTGAACAGCAGGCGCTTCGCCCGCTCGGCACCGAGTCGCTGGATCCACATCATCGTGGTCGGGACCCCCCAGACGCGGGCCGGCGGGTAGCCGAGGCGGGCATCGTCGGCGGCGACGACGAGGTCGCAACACAGGGCGATGTCCGATCCGCCGGCCACCGCCGCCCCGTGGACCTGGGCGATGGTGGGGGTGTGCGACCGCCACAGCGACATGAAGTCCTCGGTGTTGCGGCCCATCATGCGCAGGTCGACCGTGGCATCGAAGGGCAGCTCCTGAACGCCGGGGTTGGGACCGGGGGTGGCCGCGTAGACCTCCAGGTCGTACCCGGCGCAGAACCCGGGCCCGGCGCCGTCGAGGACGATGACCCGGATGGCCGGGTCGGCGTCGGCCGCCTCCACCGCCTGCCGGAGCTCCGCGGGCATCGGGTCGATGATGGCGTTGTACCGCTCGGGTCGGTGCAGGGTGATCCTGGCGACCGCGCCGATGTGGCGGACCCGCAGCGTCCGGTACCCCTCGGTCATCTCCCGCTCCCCTGCCGCGACCGGTCCAGCGGACGGTAGTCGGGTCCACGCCCTCGACAGCACCGGCGGTGAGGTCGGTAGGCTGGACGCGACGTCCGGCCTCCCGACCACCGTCTGCGGCCGCGCCGGGCAGCCCGTCGCCGCGCCGCCCGCAGGTGAGCCCCGTGTCCATCGAGCCTCCCCACGCCGCCCGGCAGCGGCTGCTCCAGACCTCCGCCGGCACCAACCTCGGGGCGTTCGGCGCGGCTGAGTGGGGACTGCTGGCCGTCATCGCCACGATCTGGGGCTCGTCCTTCGTGCTGATGGAGCTCGGGCTCCGCGCCTTCGAGCCTGGGCTCATCTCCCTGCTGCGGGTGGGGCTCGGGGCCAGCGCGCTGCTGCTCGTGCCACGGGCCCGCCGCACCCGCATCGCCCGGGAGGACTGGCCCCGCGTGACCCTGCTCGGGATCGTGTGGATGGGGGTGCCGTTGCTGCTGTTCCCCGTGGCCCAGCAGTGGATCGACTCCTCGGTGGCAGGGATGATCAACGGTGCCATGCCGCTGACCGTCGCCGCGTGGTCGGTGCTGCTGCTGGGCCGCGCGCCGGCCCGCAGCCAGGCCATCGGCCTGGGCATCGGGTTCCTGGGCATCGTTGCGATCGCGATCCCCGAGCTGCCCGTCGGCCGCCTGGCGCCCGGGGGTACCGCGCTGAGCGCGATCGGCGCGGGTCTGGTCGTGGTCGCGACCGTGCTGTACGGCCTGGCCGCCAACATCGCGGTGCCGCTCCAGCAGCGCTACGGCGCCCTGCCGGTGATGCTCCGGGTGCAGGGCGTCGCGCTGGTGGTGATCACGCCCTTCGGCCTGGCCGCGCTGCCGGGCTCGCGCTTCGCGCTCGGACCGGCCCTGGCGATGGTGCCCCTCGGCGTGCTCGGTACCGGCCTGGCCTTCGTCCTCATGGCCACCCTGGTGGGTCGTGTCGGCGGGCCTCGCGGCTCGATCGCGATCTACTTCGTCCCCGTGGTGGCCATGCTGCTCGGGGTGGCCGCCCTCGGCGAGCAGATCCATCCGCTCGCCGTGATCGGCACGGGCCTGGTGCTGGCCGGCGCCTGGGCCACCTCACGACGGGAGGGGTGAGCGACCCCGTCAGTCGCCGAGCTCCTCCAGCACCTGCTCCACCCTGGCCACCTTGGCGTGCAGCATGTCCTGCCGCCCGGGACGGTGGTCGAACTTCGCCGTGATGGACAGCCGCGGGGCGTGCTGCTCACCGACCTCGATGCACCGCTCCAGGAGGTCGAAGACCTCCCGAGGCGTGCCTTCGACCGTGGTGAACATCGCGGTCGTCTCGTTCGGCAGGCCGCTGTCGCGGACGACCTTGACGATCCGGGCGACGGCGTCGCCGACGGAGTCACCGCCGCCGAGGGGGGTGATGGAGAACGCTGCGAGCATGGTCGACTCCTCGGGTCACTGGTGGTGACTGCTGGTGGCTGGTGCTGACGGGTCAGGACGGTGGCGGGTCGGCGACGCCCGGCCGCACGACCCCGTGCTCGTAGGCGTACACGACGGCCTGGACACGATCACGCAGCCGCAGCTTGGCGAGCACCCGGCCCACGTGGGTCTTGACGGTGGTCTCCGAGACCACCAGGAGCCCGGCGATCTCGGCGTTGGAGCGCCCTCGCGCGACGTGCACCAGCACCTCGCGCTCCCGATCGGTGAGGGAGTCGAGCTCCGGGGGTGGCCGGCGGTCGTCCGCGGTGACCGCCCCCTCGACGAAGGCGGTCACGACCCGCTGGGTCACACCCGGGTCCAGGAGGGCCTCCCCGGCCGCCACCG
>SLQK01000265.1 GCA_007131525.1 Nitriliruptoraceae bacterium
CAAGCCCCTGGCCAAGCCGCCGGTCCGGAAGCTGGCCGCGGAGCTCGGGGTCGACCTCGCGGCCCTGGCGCCCGGTCGCGGCCCAGGGGGCAGCATCACCCGGGCCGAGGTGGAAGCCGCTGCGGCGTCGGCCGCCGAGCCGCCGACCACCGCCGCTCCTGACCAGCCCGGTGTCAGTGGGCAGCCCGGCGTCGCTCGCGAACCGTCGCCCCAGCCCGAGCCGGCAGCAGCCGCGCCGGACGCAGCCCTGTCGGACGTCGCCGCCGCCGGCGGTGGCGCGGTTGCTGGCTTCCGCGGTCGGCGTCCCGGCGAGGTGGAGGTGATCCGCGGCGTGCGCAAGCGCATCGTGGACAAGATGGAGACCTCCCGGCGGGACATCCCGGCGGCGACCTGCTCCCGCGACGCGGACCTGACCGAGCTGTGGGAGCTGCGGCACGACCTGACAGCCCAGGCGCGCTCCCAGGGCTACGACATCAAGATCACCCCCTTCGCCGTCGTGCTGCGAGCGGTGGTGCTGGCCCTGCGCCGCTACCCGACGCTCAACGCCCGCCTCGTCGGCCGCGAGGGGGACGAGGCCGGGGAGATCCACCTCCTCGAACCCATCCACCTCGGTGTCGCCGCTGACACCGACCGCGGGCTGGTGGTGCCCAACATCAAGGACGCCCACACCAAGACGCTCCTGCAGCTCGCCGCTGAGCTCCAGGAGCTCGCCGTGCGGGCCCGGGACGGCTCGCTGACCCCGGCCGAGCTCACCGGCGGCACCTTCACCGTCAACAACTACGGCGCCTTCGGTAACGACGACGGCGATCCCATCATCAACCACCCCGAGGGCGGCATCCTCGGGGTCGGGGCGATCCGCGAGCGTCCCTGGGTGGTCGACGGGGCCGTGGCGGTCCGTCGCGTCGCGCGGTTCACCCTCGCCTTCGACCACCGGATCTGCGACGGGGGGGAGGCCGGGCGGTTCGTCACCGAGGTGGCCGAGCTGTGCGAGCGGCCGACCCGCATCCTGCTGCACAGCTGACCGAGTGGGCCGGGTCACGGCCCGGAGGAGGATGTCCTCACCATGCACGACGTCGTCGTCCTCGGTGGCGGACCCGGCGGGTACGCGACCGCCTTCCGTGCCGCGGCCCGCGGGCTCGATGTCGCACTGGTCGAGGGGGATGAGCTCGGCGGCACCTGCCTGCACCGCGGCTGCATCCCCTCCAAGGCGATCCTCCACGTCGCCGGCGTGATGGAGGAGGTGCACCGGGCACCGGTGCTCGGACTCCAGCTGCGCTACGACGGCCTGGACGGCGACGGCCTCGACGACTTCCGGCGCGGGGTCATCACCCGGCTGACCAAGGGCCTGGACCTGCTGGCCGGCCAGCGGACCACGCGGTACCGGGGCTGGGGCCGTGTCCTGCGCTCCGACGACGGTGGCCTCGCGGTCGCGGTCACCGGCGAGGACGGAGCGACCACCGAGGTGGCCGGCCGCCACGTCGTGCTCGCGACGGGCTCGGTCCCGCGCACCCTGCCCGGTGTGGAGGTCGACGGTGAGGTCGTGCAGACCTCCGACCAGGCGCTGTGGTTCCGCCAGGCGCCGCGGCGGGCGGTGATCATCGGCGCCGGCGCGATCGGCATGGAGTTCGCGTCGATGTGGCACCCCTTCGGCACCGAGGTGACCGTGGTGGAGGCCCTCGACCGCGTCCTGCCGCTGGAGGACGCCGAGAGCTCCGCAGCCGTCGCTGACGCCTTCCGTCGCCGCGGCATGGAGGTCCTGACCGGCGCCCGTGTCACCGAGGTCCGGCGGGACGGCGACGTCGGCCACGTGGACATCGAGGTGGAGGGCACGACCCGCTCGCTGGCAGCGGAGGTGGTCCTCGTCGCCACGGGCAGGGCCCCGCGCACGGCGGACAGCGGGGCCGAGGAGCTCGGCGTGCTGGACGACCGCGGCTACGTGCGGACCGACGCCTTCGGTGCCACCGAGGTGGTGGGGCTGTGGGCCGTGGGCGACGTCCGGCCGACGCTGGCCCTGGCCCACGCGGCCTTCGCCGAGGGGGTCGTCGTGGCCGACCGGATCGCCGGCCTCGACCGGGTCCAGCCGGTCGACCACGTCCACACCCCCCGGGTCACCTACTGCCACCCCGAGGTCGCCAGCGTCGGGCTCACCGAGGCAGAGGCCCGCGAGCGGTTCGGCGAGGTGGTGGTGACGCGGACGTCGTTCCGGGCCAACGCCAAGGGCATCATCGCCGGCGTGGACGGCATCGTGAAGGTGGTGCACGCCGCGGCGGGCGCGCCGCTGGGTGCCGCGGGTACCGCGGGGCCGGTCCTCGGGGTCCACATCGTCGGACCGCAGGCGACCGAGCTGATCGCCGAGGCGGTGCTCGCCACCGCCTGGGAGGCCGTGCCCGAGGAGCTCGCGGCCATCACCCACGCCCATCCCTCGCTGTACGAGGCGATCGGTGAGGCCTTCCAGTCGGCGGCGGGGGTGCCCCTGCACGGGCACTGACGGGCCAGGACCCCCCGCCGGGACGTCGACGCTGTGTGTCGCGGCCGGTCCAGCCATCCGACGTTGCGGCTCGCGGACATCGCGACGCGTCCGCGCGCCGGTCCGCACGCGGCCCCGGGCGCCGGTCCGCTCCCGGGCACCGCCACGAACCAGCACGAGCGGGCGGCGATGCCCGCCGTCACCGCTGTCGACCTGGCCGACGGATGCGACCGACCAACGAACCGATCAGCGCGACCCCGACGACGCGGGTCGCGCGGCCCCTGCTGCGGATGCGTTGGGAGGCCCTCACCTACCTGCACTGGGACGTCGACCTCGAGGTGGTGGCTGACCTGCTGCCACCAGGCCTCACACCCGACGTCCACGCGGGCCGGGCATGGGTCGGGCTGATCCCCTTCCGCATGGCCGGCATCGGGCTGGGGCCCGGTCCGGCAGGCGTCGCCCGGTGGCTCCCCCGAGGCGTCCCCCTGCCCCAGGGCACCTTCCCGGAGACCAACGTCCGCACCTACGTCGTCGGACCCGATGGCGGGCGCGGTGTCTACTTCCACTCCCTCGACATCACCCGGTTGGCGCCGACGGTTGTGGCCCGGCTCGGTTACCGGCTGCCCTACTGCTGGTCGGCGATGCGGATCGGACGGCGAGGTGACCGACTGGCCTACCTCGCCGAGCGGCGCTGGCCCGGTCCGGTGGGCACCCGCAGCCACGTCGTCGTCGAGGTGGGCGCGCGGCTCGCCGACCATGAGCGCACGGAGTTGGACGACTTCCTGTCCGCCCGCTGGTCGCTGTACGTCGCGACACCCCGCGGGCACGTGCTCCGGGCCCGGGTCGACCATGCGCCCTGGCCACTGCGGCACGCCCGACTGCTCCACCTCGGCGATGACCTGACCTCGGCGGCCGGGTACGACGTGTCGGCTCGCGGCCCGGTCCACGTGCGCTACGGCGGTGACGTGGATGTCGCGGTCGGGCCGCCCCGCCGCGTGGCCTGAGCACCGCCGTCCCGC
>SLQK01000302.1 GCA_007131525.1 Nitriliruptoraceae bacterium
CCGAGCAGCCGACGCACGATGATGGCTCGGTTCGCCCAGGGGCAGGCCCGGCTGACCACCAGGCGGTAGCGACCGGGCTCCACCGGCCAGCCGCTGCTGCCGTCGGCGGTGATGCGGTCCGCCAGGTAGGTCATGTCCCGCTGGTACTCGTCCTCGACGTAGCCGCGGCCGATCCCCTCCCCGTCTTGGTGGTCGGCAGGCTGGTCGCGATCGGTGCTCACGGTGGCTCCTCGTCGGTGGCAGGGACGGCACGCGGTCGGCGGCGCGCGGCCGACCTGACCTTCGCTGCCGGCGCCCCGTTCGGCCGGGTCAGGGACCGACGCGTGCCCGCCCATCGTGCCAGGCTCGTGCGCGACGAGGAGGGACCCGATGCCGACCACCACCCCCGGCCACCCGTCCGACGCCCACCGTCCCGACCATGACCCGTCGGGGCCACTGCCCCTGGCCGCCGGCGTGGCCGCTGCGGCACAGGTGGCGCGTGCCGCCGACCACGACGGCGAGGTGGCGACCTACATCGCACCCCTGGCGGAGGTGGATCCGTCGCGCTTCGCGCTGGCGGTCAGCGAGCTGGACGGCACCGAGCACCTCGACGGCGATGTGGAGGTGCCATTCGCGATCCAGTCGGTCTCGAAGGTCTACTCGCTGGTCCTGGCCCTCCAGGCCGCCGACGCCGGATCCGGGGTGGAGGAGGAGCTGTGGTGCCGGGTCGGGCGGGAGCCCTCAGGGGATCCCTTCAACTCCCTCGTCCAGCTCGAACGGGAACGCGGTCTCCCCCGCAATCCGATGATCAACGCGGGCGCCCTGGTCGTCGACGACGTGCTGCTCGACCACCTCGACGACCCCGTGGCAGCGACCTGCGAGCTGCTGTCCGAGCTGTGCGGTGAGGACATCGGCCTCGACGAGCGCGTCCTGCGCGCGGAGCAGGGATCATCCCACCGCAACCGGTCGCTGGCCCACCTGATGGCGGACTTCGGGAACCTCCGCAACGACGTCGAGGTGGTGCTCGACAGCTACATCGGGGCGTGCGCCATCGCCATGTCCAGCCGGCAGCTCGCCCGCGCCACCCGCTTCCTCGCCAACGGTGGGATCGATCCGGCCAGCGGTCGGCGCGTGCTGGCACCGCCCCTGGCCCGTCGGGTCGCCGCGGTGATGCTCACCTGCGGCACCTACGACGCCGCCGGGGAGTTCGCCTTCAGCGTCGGGCTGCCGTGCAAGAGCGGCGTCGCCGGCTCGATCGTCGCCCTGGTCCCCGGCCGGTTGGCCGCCTGCGCCTGGTCACCGCCACTGGACCCGGCCGGCAACTCCGTCGCCGGGCGGATCGCCCTGCACGAGCTCGCGGAGCGCTGCGAGCTGTCGGTGTTCTGACCGACACACCCTCCCCGCGGGCCCCGGCAGGTCCGGATCCGCCCCGGCCCCGGCCTCGCCGCCGCGCGCGGCGGCGGGGACCGTACCGGCGGGCGGGGACCCTACCGGCGGGCGGGGACCGTGCCGGCGGGCGCACACAGCGCGGCGAGTGGGCACCTCCCGAGCTGTCGGCCAGACTGCGGCATGGCCGCCACCCTCGACCTCACCTTCACCTGTAGCGCCGACGACGTCAGCCAGCTCCCGCCGAGCCCGGCGGAGGTGGCGGTCGCCGGTCGCTCGAACGTGGGCAAGTCCACCCTGGTCAACGCCCTGGCCGGCGCGAGGAAGCTGGCCCGCACATCGAAGACCCCGGGGCGGACCCAGCTGCTCAACTGCTTCTCGACCCCGCACGGAGCGACACTGGTCGACCTCCCCGGCTTCGGCTACGCGAAGGTCTCAGCGGCCGAGCGGGCCGCCTGGCGCCGCCGGATGGAGCGCTACCTGCTGACGCGCGAGCCGCTGGTCTGCACCCTGCTGCTGGTGGACGGCGAGATCGGCCCCACCTCCCTGGACCGCGAGATGCTCGCCTGGCTGCGCGCCCACGACCTCGCCTTCCGGGTCGTGGCCACCAAGCACGACAAGGTCCGCTCCTCCCGTCGGGACCGACGTCGCCGCGACCTGGCCGAGGGCTGCGGGCTGGACCCGAAGGAGGTGCTGTGGGTGAGCGCCGAGCGCGGCACCGGCGTCGATCGGCTCCGCGGGCTGGTCGCCGAGCTCCTCACCGGCTCCGGGCCAGCGCGATGACCCCGGCGCGCCAGCGCCGGCGTCATCGAGGTCGTCGAGTCCGCCGAGGTCGCCGTCCGCTCAGCCGGACTGCGGGGTGGAGCGCTGTGGCGCGGCGGTGACCGCGACCAGCACGGTCACCTCCTTCGCCGCCGGCGTCGCCTGCGTCGCCTCGGTCGCCTCGGTCGCCTGGGTCGCGGGCGCCTCGCCAGCAGGTGCGGCGGTGCGAGCGCGGCTGGTCGCCAGCGCCTCCTCCAGGACCGCTCCGAGCCGCTCGACGAGCCGGTCGCGTTCCGCAGGAGTGAGTCGGAGCCCGAGGCGGGTGAGCGAGACGATGTCCTCGGGGGTGGCTGCCAGCAGCTCGTCGGCGGCGACGGTGCTCAGCGCACCGACGGTCGCGGCGGAGCCCGCGAGCTCCCAGGACCGACCCGTGGCCCGGTAGGGCTGCTCGCGCGAGCCCCGCGGCCCCGGCCGGGGCGGGAGCGGGTCCAGGAAGCCCTGCGCCACCAGCGGCCGTAGGTGGTAGTGGATCGTCCCGGGCGTCGTGCCCAGGGCCTCGGCGAGCTCCTTGTTGGTCATCGCCCGCTCGCGGCAGGCGAACACGATCCGCAGCCGGGTCGGATGGCCGAGCGCCTTGGCCTCCCCCGCCGTCATCGCCCGACGCACCGGACGGCGATCCCGCCCCTCGTCGCTGCCCACGCCCGCCTCCTCGCTCCGGGCCCCGGTCCGTCGTCCGCCATCGGCTCGCTGCTGCGCCGGGACGACGGCAGTCTGCCACGCCGCGCACGGAACCACTTGACAGATGTCAACCGGTCATGCGACGGTGCGCCGGGCTGCCGTCCGATCGTCGATCGCCCCGGTCCCCCAGGAGCCCCGTGGCCACCTCACCCCCCACCGCCGCCACCGCGCCTGAGCCCCCGCGCGGATGGCGTCGCCGGACTGCCGGCCTTGACGGCAGATACTGGCGCCTGTGGGGCGCGGTGGCGAGCTCCAACCTCGGTGACGGGCTGGTCTCGCTGGCCCTGCCCTGGCTGGCATCGCTGCTGACCCGCGATCCCCTGGCCATCGCCGGGGTCGCACTGGCCACCCGGCTGCCCTGGCTGGTGTTCAGCCTGCAGGCCGGCGTCCTCACCGACCGGTTCGACCGACGCCGGCTGATGGTGGTGGCCAACGGGTTGCGCGCCCTGATCGCCGCGACGGTCACCGTGGCCGTGGCCGTTGACGTCGCATCGTTGCCCCTGCTCTACCTCGCCGCCTTCGGGCTGGGGATGTGCGAGGTCGTGTTCGACAACACCTCGCAGGCCCTGCTGCCATCGCTGGTCGCCCGCGACCGGCTCGAGCGCGC
>SLQK01000030.1 GCA_007131525.1 Nitriliruptoraceae bacterium
CCAGCGCCCGCCCCTCGAGCCGCAGCCGCCCGCCGTCGAGGGGACAGGCCAGGGCAGCCACGAGGTCGGGGAGCATCAGCGATCCTGGCCCGAGGGTCGTCGCAGCCCGGTGTGGGCGCATCATCCGCCCCGCGGCGACGATCGCAGCAGCACGCTAGCCGAGCCACCCCTGCGGGGGCCCGGTGGGGTGTGTGTGGGGTGGGATGGCGGACATCGGTGACCGTTCTGTTGCCCCGCGGCTGCCAGGTGGCGAGTGCGGGGTGCGATCCCGGACAGCCGTGACCGGGATCCGACCCCAGAGCACACCGACCACGGGCGACAGCAGCCGAGCGCACGGCTCGCCGGACCAGGGCCCGGACCCGGAGCGCACCGATCTATCGATCTCGGACCCCCGTGAGCCGGGCAGACGGGTGGACACCTCCCCGCACGACGGGCTCGGCGGGCCACGTGTGATCAGCCGACACCGAGGCGGCGACGGAGCTCGGCCTTGAGCGTGCGCAGCCGGGATCCGGCCAGATCCTGCGCGGTCACGACGACCACATCCCAGCCGAGCTCCCGCAACCCGTGCCGCCGATCTGCGTCGCGAGCACGGCGCGACGGTGACCCGTGGTACCTCGCGCCGTCGAACTCGAGGCCGCTGCGGTGCTCGGGCCAGGCCGCGTCCAGCCGTGCGACGATGCGCCCGAGCCGATCGCGGACGCGGTACTGCAGGACCGGATCCGGCAGCAGCGGGTCCCGGAGGGCGAGCAGCCCGTACACCTCCAAGGGCGACTCCGCAGCTGCGATCTGTGGGTGCATGTCGGCGAGCAACCTGCTCAACGTCGGTCGGCCGTGGCGGGCGGGATAGCGCTCGAGGAGCCTCGCGATCTCCACGGCCAGGTCACCAGCACCACGAGCTGCGTCCCACAGGATCGGTTCGAGCTGTGCCGTGGCGATCGAGCTCGCCAGATCGAGGAGCGTCCTGGCCACCGAGGTCGCCGGGAACCCGGCAACGATGAGGCGTTCATCGGTCGGCAGCGAGCGCACCCGATGGAGCCGGACGCCCGGAACGTCGGGTCGTCGATGCCGGGGCACGGTGATCTCGTGGTGTGGGGGAGCCTCGAGGTCGAGCAGCCCGTGCAAGTGTCCGGCCGTGCGGTGCGACGCCCAGGCCTGCCCGAGATCGCCACCTGCCGCCAGCATGCTCGCGGTCAGGTCCTGCTCCCAGGACCGCTGGTGGCTTCCCAGGTCGACCACGCCGCCTGCCCGTGCGGTCCACGCCCCCGCCGCGACCCGCCGGTGGATGGCACGCGACGAGATCCCGAGGACCTGGAGCTGCCGTCGGGTGCCCTGGCCGTGCTGGGTCTTGGCGAGCCGTGCCGCTGTGGCGTCGATGGTCCCTGTCGGGCGGATCGCGGCTTCCAGCGGCCGGTCGGACCCCAGGACGACGACGGCCGGTTGCCGTGGCCAGTGATCGTTGCGCGATGGTTGGGTCATGCGGGCAGTGGAGCAGGCGCCGGGCCTGCAGACGGATCGGGGTGCCCGACACCTGTGGATGACGGTGGAGTGGATGGTTCGCGTGGCTACCTCGGTGCCCATCACCGCTGCCCCTCGTCTGTCGTCGGCTGGGGCGGGGAGCAGGACGCGTGGGGTGGGAAGCCGGACGTCGATGTCCGCTATTCCGCCCCGCGATCACCACGTGGTGGCCGTGGGGCGGGATCACGGTCGGAGACGACCGGCACACCACCCCGGGCAGTGGGCGGCGGACCGCGCAGCGCCGAGCGGACCGCACTGCGCAGGGGGCGGCGGACCGCGCAGCGCTGAGCGGACCGCGCAGCGCCGAGCGGACCGCGCAGCGCTGAGCGGACCGCGCTGCGCAGCAGGCAGCGCAACACCCAACACCCAGCGCCGACGCCCGGCGCAGACCGCCGCAGCTCAGTCGGTCGGGAGGTAGTCGTCGGCGTAGTACTCGACCCCGAGGTGGGTGATCTGGTCCTCCCCGGCCATCCACCTGAGCGTGTTCTTCAGCTTGGTCAGCTGGATGAACAGGTCGTGCTCCGGGTACAGCCCCGGTGCCACCTGCGGCGCCTTGAAGTAGAAGGACAGCCACTCCTGGATCCCGCCCATGCCGGCGCGCTGGGCGAGGTCGAGGAACAGCGCGAGGTCGAGGGCCAGGGGCGCGGCCAGGATCGAGTCCCGGCACAGCAGGTTGACCTTCAGCTGCATCGGGTAGCCGAGCCAGCCGAAGAAGTCGATGTTGTCCCACCCCTCCTTGTTGTCGCCGCGGGGCGGGTAGTAGTTGATCCGTACGACGTGGTCGAGCTCGCCGTACAGCTCCGGGTACACGCCTGGTTGCAGGATGGTGTCCAGCACCCCGAGCTTGGAGTTCTCCTTGGTCCGGAACGACTCCGGGTCGTCGAGCACCTCGCCGTCGCGGTTGCCGAGGATGTTGGTGGAGTACCAGCCGTCCATGCCGAGCATCCGGGCCTTGAACATCGGGGCCAGGACGGTCTTGACCATGGTCTGGCCGGTCTTGAAGTCCTTGCCGCAGATCGGCACGCCGTGGTCCGAGGCGAACCGTCGCAGCACCGGGGTGTCGACGGTGAGGTTCGGTGCGCCGTTGGCGAAGGGCACGCCCTCCAGCAGTGCGGCGTAGGCGTAGAGCATCGACGGGGTGATGGCGGGGTCGTCGGCGTCGATCGCGGCCTCGAAGGTGGCGAGGTCGGCGTGCTGGGGGCCGGGGTCGACGTAGACCTCGGTGGAGCCGCACCACACCATCACCATCCGGTCGCAGCCGTGCTCCTCGCGGAAGGCCCGCAGATCGTCGCGCAGTCCCTCCAGCATCGCCCGCTTCCCCCGGGAGGCCATCACGTTGGGGCCGTCGAGCTTCTTGACGTAGGCCGGATCGAAGGCCGCCGCCATCGGCCGGATCGCTCGCAGCGTGTCGGCGATCGGCTCCAGGTGCCGGGCGGCGTCCAGCACACCGGCGGTGACCGCGGAGACGTAGGCGTCGTCGGGGAAGGGGTCCCAGGCGCCGAACACGATGTCGTCCAGGCCGGCCAGCGGGACGAGCTCGTCGATCCGCGGGGTGCGGCCCTCGGTGCGCTTGCCGAGCCGCACCGTGCCCATCTGGGTCAGCGAGCCGATCGGGTCGGCCTGGCCGCGCCGGATCAGCTCGACCCCGGCGATGAACGTGGTCGCGACCGCTCCGAGGCCGACGCAGAGCACGCCGAGCCGGCCCTCAGCGGGCGCGATCGTGGGCGCCGGGGGCGGCGCGGCGTCGGGGGTCATCTGGGTCCTCGCAACGGGGCAGGCGAACGGCGTCTACCACCGTGACCCTAACCCCGGCGCACCATGACCGGTGCACGACCTCCTGCCCCGATGATCACCGCAGGCGTGACCGGGCGTGGGGGAGCTCACGCAGCGGCTGCGGTCCGCTGGTGGGCGGCTCGCAGCGACGGCGAGGTCCCGACCATCGCCCGCATCGTGCTGAGCGCCGCCCCGGCCTGGGCCGTGGCGGCACGGCTGGCACGTGCCGGCCACCGCAGCTCGAGGGCGTCCTGCAGCTTCGGGCCCAGGGAGCCGAGCGCGCCGGTGAGCAGGGATCGGTACCCGCCCCGGGCCGCCAGCGGTATCGGGGGTCGGCGCAGGAACGCCAGCGCCTCCCGGCCCTGATGGTTGATGCCGAGCTCGTGGTCGAAGCTCGCGAGCACCGCCTCGAGGTCCTCCACCGAGGTCGGCAGGGTCCCGTCCGCGATCATCGGCAGGTGGACCCGCGCCTCGCGCAGTTCCTGCTGAGCGGTCGGATCGCGCAGCAGGCCCTGCAGGTCGACCCGCGGGTCCAGCAGCGCGCCGATGCGGGACTGCTGGGCGACGAACGCGTCCTCCTCGGCGGGGGTGAGGGCCTCCGGCGCCCACAGCCGGTGCCCGGTGAGGAACGACGAGGTGAGCGCGATCGAGACCCAGGTGAGCAGGCGCGGGTCGTCGGCGCGGTAGGCGCGGCCGTCGGGGGCGGTGCCGCGGACCTTGGGATGCACCGCCCGCACCCGCAGGGAGATCTGGAGCGCCTCCCGGGTCGAGCCGAAGGTCGTCGTCGTCACGTAGGCCGAGGTGCGCTGCAACCGTCCGAGGGGGTCCTCCCGGAACGCGGAGTGGTCGTGCACCCCCGCCATGGCCAGAGGGTGCGCCACCTGCACCAGCAGGCCACGGAGGCCCCCGGCGATCGCGGCGGGTTCGCCGATCACGATCCAGGACGCCGAGCCGGGACCGGTGAGCCCGGGGTCGCCCGGGTCGGCGTCGGGGTCGAAGGG
This sequence comes from Nitriliruptoraceae bacterium, assembly GCA_007131525.1. GTDB lineage: Bacteria > Actinomycetota > Nitriliruptoria > Nitriliruptorales > Nitriliruptoraceae > T1Sed10-7. Next base: position 4,290 of record SLQK01000030.1, read on the forward strand.
CGGGCCGCCGAACAGCCGGGTCAGCACCTTCCGGATCATCGCCCGGGCGACGGGCACGCCCACCTCGCCGGCGCCGTCGTGGGCGTTGCGGAGTGCCGCGCCGCGGTCCGATGCGAGCCCGCCGGTCCGCCAGACGTCGTCGGGCTCGAGGCGAGCGCTGGTCGCTGCCGGAGCGGTGTCGCGGGCAGCGGGGCCGGTGCCGGAGGCGGGGGAGGGGTCCATGCCCGGTCTTCGGTGCCGGATCCCTCCCGGCTCGGCGCCGCTCAGTGCCGTCGGTCGCCGTAGCCGCCGGCGACGTCGTCGAGTGCCGGTTCCGGGTCGAGCAGGGTGAGGTCCCCGAGCACCAGCTGCTCCGGCACGTCGGCCGGGGGCTGGCGGGCCGCCTGCGGGCCGTCGAGGGGCTCCCCGGTCAGCGCGGTCCACCACCAGCGCATGCCCCGCGGGGCCGTGCGGACCCCGAGCTCCGCGAACCGGGCGTCCACCCGTCCGAGGAAGGCCACCTCGGCGACCGTCTCATCCACCGCGCGTCGGACGTCGGGGTCGGAGGGGTAGTCCGCGCGCAGCAGGGGCAGGACGTCGCGCCGGTCCTCGACCGCCGCGTACCGCCCCGCCATCGGGCCGCCACCGTTGGCGAGCCGCGACCGGGCCTCGCGCCACAGCAGCTTCTGCCGCGCGAACCAGTCCCAGGCGTAGGCCGGGGGTCCCTTGTCCGCCATGCTGTGCTCCCGACCGGTCGCCTGCAGCGTAGGGCGACCGGCCGGGAGCGGGGTGATCCGCGCGTCAGCGCTGGTCGGCGGTGGCCTGCACCAGCCGGTCGAGCGCAGCGTTGAAGGTGGTGCTCGGGCGCATCACCTCGGCGGCTCTGCGTCGGTCCGGCCAGTAGTAGCCACCGATGTCGACCGGCTGCCCCTGGACGGCGTTCAGCTCCTCGACGATGGTGGCCTCCTGCTCGGCGAGCTCCCGGGCGAGCGGGGCGAAGATCGCCGCTGCCTCGGGGTCGTCGGTCTGCTCGGCGAGCGCCTCCGCCCAGTACAGAGCGAGGTAGAAGTGGCTGCCGCGGTTGTCGAGCTCCGGGACCACCCGCGACGGTGAGCGGCCCTCCTCGAGGATGCGTCCCACCGCGGTGTCGAGGGTGCGTCCGAGCAGCCGGGCCCGGTCGTTGTCGAACCGGTCGGCGAGGTGGTCGAAGGAGGCCGTCAGGGCCAGGAACTCGCCGAGCGAGTCCCAGCGCAGGTGGTTCTCCTTGAGCAGCTGCTGTACGTGCTTGGGTGCGGAGCCGCCGGCGCCGGTCTCGAACAGCCCACCACCCGCCATCAGCGGGACGATGGACAGCATCTTCGCCGAGGTCCCGACCTCGAGGATCGGGAACAGGTCGGTGAGGTAGTCACGCAGCACGTTGCCGGTCACCGAGATGGTGTCATGGCCGGCCTTGACGCGCTCGAGGGTGAAGCGGGTCGCGTCGCGCACCGACAGGAACTCGAGCTGCAGGCCGTCGGTGTCGATGCCGGCCAGCTCCTGGTGGACCTTGTGGAGCACCTCGACGTCGTGGGCGCGGGTGTCGTCGAGCCAGAACACCGCCGGTGCGCCGGTCGCGCGGGCCCGTCGCACGGCGAGGTGGACCCAGTCGCGCACCGCGTCGTCCTTGGTCTGGCAGGCGCGCCAGATGTCGCCCTCCGCGACCTCGTGCTCCAGCAGGACCGTGCCGACCTCGTCGACGACCCGGACCGTGCCCGGGGAGGAGATCTCGAAGGTCTTGTCGTGGGAGCCGTACTCCTCGGCCTTGCGGGCCATCAGCCCGACGTTGGGGACGCTGCCCATGGTGCGGGGGTCGAAGGCGCCGTTGGCCTTGCAGAACTCGATCGTCTCCCCGTACAGCGCGGCGTAGCTCGAGTCGGGGATGACGCACTTCGCCGGCTGCTGCTCGTCGTCGGCGTTCCACATCATCCCGGAGTCCCGGACCACCACCGGCATGGACGCATCGATGATGATGTCCGAGGGCACGTGCAGGTTCGTGATCCCCCGGGAGGAGTCGACCTGTGCCAGCCCCGGCCCCTCCTCGTAGGCGCGCTGGATCGCGGCCTGCAGCTCGGTGCGGCGCTCGTCATCGAGCCGGTCGAGGGCAGCCTCGATCGACGCCATGCCGTCGTTGGCGCTGACCCCGAGTTCCGCGAGCACCTCGCCGTGGTCGGCGAACAGCTCCGCGTAGTAGGCCCGCACCGCGTGCCCGAAGATGATCGGGTCGGAGACCTTCATCATCGTGGCCTTGAGGTGCACGGAGAACAGCACCCCTGCGGCGTCGGCGTCCGCGACCTGCTCGGCGAGGAAGCTGGTCAGCGCCGCCTTCGACATCACCGCCGCGTCGATGATCTCCCCGGCCTCCAGGGCCACGGGGTCGCGGAGCTCGGTGACGGTCTCATCCGCGGCGACGTGCTCGATGCGGACGGTGGTGGGCTGCCCGACGGTGACCGAGCGCTCCGAGGAACGGAAGTCGCCGCCGTCCATCGTGGCGACGTGGGCGGGGGAGTCGGCTGACCAGCTGCCCATGCGGTGGGGGTGCGCGCGGGCGTAGGCCTTGACCGCCGCGGGGGCGCGGCGGTCGGAGTTGCCCTCACGCAGCACCGGGTTGACCGCGCTGCCCTTGACGGCGTCGTAGCGGGCCTTGCGCTCCACCTCGGTGTCGTCGGAGGGGTCCTCCGGGTAGTCGGGGACGGCGTAGCCGGCGGCCTGGAGCTCCGCGATCGCGGCCTTGAGCTGGGGGATCGAGGCGGAGATGTTAGGCAGCTTGATGACGTTGGCCTCGGGCCGTTTGACGAGCTCGCCGAGCTCGCCCAGGGCGTCCGGCACCCGCTGGTGCTCCTCGAGGTGGTCGGCGAAGGCAGCGAGGATGCGACCGGCGAGGGAGATGTCCCAGGTCTCCACGTCGACCCCGGCGGCGCCGGCGAAGGCGTCGAGGACGGGCTGCAGCGACTCGGTCGCCAGCGCCGGTGCCTCGTCGGTGTAGGTGTAGATGATCCTGCTCATCGGTGGTCTGATCCCTGTCGGCGGCGGTCGCTGTCCGGTCCCCGGCGGCGGCGTCGGCACCGCCACCACGGGGACCCGACACGCTACTCGACGCACGCCCGGCCTCGGCAGCCAGGGAGCCGGACCAACCGGGTGGCCGGGACGCCGGTAGGGGGCCGGACAGCCCGGTGCCGTGGGGCCAGTCGTCCCGGAGGACCGCTGCCCTGTGGACCTACGGTGAGCCGGGTGGACAAGGTTCGATAGCGCAGGTTAGGCTCACCTAAGTCTGAGCGTCGGGAAGGTGCCGGCGTCTCGCACCGCCCAGCCAGCCCGTCTGGCCGGGCGACCACACGGACGTCGACGCGTCCGTGACCGATGCTGCGAGGTCGACGTGCCTCGCACCGCTCCCACCGTGGGGCGTCCCCGCCCCGCCCTGGAGGTTCGATCGTGCGGAGAACCATCACCCGCAGCCGGCTGCTCGCGGCCGCTGCTGCTGTGGCCTTGCTCGCCGTGGCCTGCGGCGCCGGGGACGATCCGGTCGCCGAGCCCGACGACGCGGGCGACGACACCGTCACCGAGGACACCGACGACACTGACGACGCCGCGGAGGAGGCCGAGGAAGCGGCGGTCGCCGAGGGCCCGATCACCGTCTACTCCGGCCGCAACGAGGACTTCGTCGGGTTCATCTTCGACGACTTCACCGCGGCCACGGGCATCGAGGTGGAGGTCCGCTACGGGAACACCGCCGAGCTGGCCGCCACGATCGTGGAGGAGGGTGACGCCAGCCCCGCGGACGTCTACTTCGGCCAGGACGCCGGCGCGCTGGGTGCGCTCCAGGCCCAGGGTCTGCTGACCGACCTGCCGCAGGACATCCTCGACACCGTCGAGCCGACCTTCCGCTCCCGTGAGGGCCAGTGGACCGGCACGACCGGGCGCGTCCGCGTGCTCGCCTACAACACCGACCTGGTCGACTCGGCCGAGCTGCCCGACTCGATCCTGGACCTCACCGATCCCGAGTGGGAGGGCCGCGTCGGTTGGGCCCCCACCAACGGTTCCTTCCAGGCCTTCGTCACCGCGCTCCGGGTGGCCGAGGGTGAGGACGTGGCCCGCGAGTGGCTCGAGGGCATGATCGCCAACGGTGCGGTGGAGTTCGAGAACAACACCGCGATCGTCGAGGGCGTCGGCCGCGGTGAGGTTGAGGTCGGCATCACCAACCACTACTACCTGTTCCGCTTCCAGGCCGAGGATCCGGACTTCCCCGTCGCCAACCACTTCCTGCCGGGCGACATCGGCGGGCTGGTCAACATCGCCGGTGTGGGCGTCCTGGCCTCCAGCGAGCAGCAGGAGGCGGCCTTCGAGCTGGTGCGCTACCTGCTCAGCGAGGAGGTACAGGTCTTCTTCGGGCAGAACGCTGACACCGTGGAGTTCCCCGTGGTGCCAGGAGTGGACTCGCCCGAGCTGCCGACGCTCGCGGAGATCGACCCGCCGGACGTCGACCTCTCCAACCTCGAGGACCTGCAGGGCACCCTGGAGCTGCTGCTGGAGGTGGGCGCGCTCGAGTGAGCCGTGGTTCGGTGGCGCCTCGCAGGGGGGCGCCACCCCGACGCCGGTAGCGTGCCAGGACGATGAGCTCCGAGGTCCCCACCACCAGTGACCAGCTGACCCGCCAGCTGCCCGACGGCCCGACCAGGCCGCGCGTCGGCAGCCGGCGGGTCGCTGGCGTGCACCCGGCGATCTGGGTGCCCTCGCTGCTGGTGGCGACCGCCATGCTCCTGCCGGCCATCTACCTGGTCGTGGCGGCCGCGGACCTGCCGCTGGCGCGGATCGTCGAGATCGCCACCGAGGAGCGGACCCGGCGGCTGGCCGGCCGCACCCTGCTCCTCGGAACCTCGGTGACGCTCGCCTGCCTGGTGCTGGGTGTCCCGCTGGCGTGGCTGACCGTGCGCAGCGATCTGCCCGCCCGCCGGTTCTTCGCCATCGCCACGGGCCTGCCCTTGGTGATCCCCACCTTCGTCGGAGCCTTCGCCCTGGTCGCCGCCTTCGCCCGCGGTGGTCTGGTGGAGGAGTGGTTCGGGATCGTCCCACCGAGCCCCTACGGCTTCTGGGGCGCATTCGTCGCGCTGACCCTGTTCAGCTTCCCCTACGTGCTCATCACGGTGCAGGCGGGCCTCAGGGGCATCGATCCGTCCCTGGAGGAGGCCAGTCGGCTGCTCGGCAACGGGCCGGTCCGCACCTTCCTCAAGGTCACCCTCCCGCAGCTACGGGTCAGCGCGGCAGCCGGTGGGTTGCTGGTCATGCTCTACGTGTTCAGCGACTTCGGTGCGGTGTCGATCCTGCGCTACTCGACCTTCACGCGGGGTCTGTTCCTGCAGTACCGCTCGGCCTTCGATCGCTCACCGGCGGCCGTGCTCGGGCTGCTGCTGGTGGCGATGACGGTCGCCGTGATCGTGTTCGAGGCGCGGGTCGCCCGGGACCGGGGCGGGCAGTTCGGGGCCCGGGGGCCCACCCGGCCGGCACCTGCCGTGCCCCTGCGGGCCTGGCGGTGGCCGGCTGTCGGGCTGTGCGTCCTGGTCCTGCTGGTGGGTCTGGTCACGCCGGTGACCGTCATCGTCTACTGGCTGGTCCGGGGCCTGGCGGCCGGCGAGCAGCTCAACGTCGCCCTGGGTCCGGCGGGGCGCAGCATCCTTGCCGCCGGGCTCGGGGCGCTGGCGGCTGTCGCTGCCGCACTGCCCGTGGCGATCTGGTCCGCACGCTCCTCCTCGCGGGTGGCGCGGGTGGTGGAACGCGCCTCCTTCACCGGCTACGCCCTACCGGGCATCGTCGTCGCGCTGGCGCTGGTGTTCTTCGGCATCCGGCTGGCCACACCGCTGTACCAGACCCTGGCGATGCTCGTCTTCGCCTACGTCGTCCTGTTCCTGCCCCAGGCCGTCGGTGCGATCCGGTCCTCCCTGCTCCAGGTGAACCCCAACGTCGAGGCGGCCTCGCGGGTGCTGGGCAGCGACCGGCTCGCGACGCTGCGGCGGGTGACGCTGCCGCTGGCGCGCCGCGGGGCACTGGCCGGGGGGGCGTTGGTGTTCCTCACCGCGCTGAAGGAGCTCCCGGCCACGCTGCTGCTGGCACCGACCGGGTTCGACACCCTGTCCACGCGGGTCTGGTCGGCGACCGAGGAGGCCTTCTACACCCGGGCGTCGATCCCGGCGCTGCTGCTGATCCTGCTGGGCTCGCTGCCGCTGGCGGTGGCGATGATCCGTGAGCGGCGGGAGCGCTGAGCCGCTGCGGGTGGGACCGCCCGCTGGCTCACGTTACGCGGCTGCGACCTCGTCGGATCCGGGCCCTCAGGCCGGGACGCCGTCGCTCGCCAGCGTCGCGGGGCTGTCCGACTCGTGGTCGAACGCGACGACGGGACCGACGACCTCCAGCCGGACCCGGTCGCCGCGCTGCAGATCGAGCCCGGGGCCGCGCCGTGACCGCAGCTCGTAGCCGCCGGGCACCTCGACGGTGACCAGCTGGTCGTGGCCGAAGTACGACAGTGCGGTCACCACACCGCCACCGTCGTCGGCGCGCCGGAGCGCCAGGGACTCCGGACGGACCACGACCGTGACCTCGCCCGCCCGCAGGGCGCGATCCGTCGGCAGCCGGCCGATCGGTGTGTCGACGAGGTAGCGACCCGCCCGGGTGCCGGGCAGCACGTCGGCCTCACCCACGAACTCGGCGACGAAGCGGGTCGCCGGCTGGGAGTAGAGCGTCTGGGGGTCGGCGACCTGGTGCACGCGGCCGTGGTCCATCACCGCGACGTGGTCGGCGAGGGAGAGCGCTTCCTCCTGATCGTGGGTGACGAACACCGCGGTCTGGTCGGCGGCCCGCAGGATCGCGCGCACCTCCTCGCGGACCGTGGCGCGCAGGGAGGCGTCGAGGTTGGAGAACGGCTCGTCCAGCAGGATCAGGTCGGGCTCCGGCGCGAGTGCCCTCGCCAGGGCGACGCGTTGCTGCTGGCCGCCGGAGAGCGCGGTGGGCAGTCGGGCACCGAGGTGGTCCATGCCCACCAGGCGCAGCGCCGAGTCGACGCGGTCGTTGCGCTCGTGCCGCGTGAGACGGCGCAGTCCGTAGCCCACGTTGCGGGCGACGTTGAGGTGCGGGAACAGCGCGTAGTCCTGGAAGACCATGCCGACGTTGCGTCGTTCCGGTGGGAGGGCCACCCCCGGTCCGGTCACGAGGGTGCCGTCGATCTCGATGCGCCCCTCGTCGGGGTCGAGGAGGCCGGCCACCATGCGCAGGACCGTGGTCTTGCCGCAACCGGACGGCCCGAGCAGCGCGGTCAGGCTGCCGCGGGGCACGCTGAGGTCGACCCGGTCGACCGCGAGGGTGTCACCGAACCACCTCGTGAGCCCGATGCAACGCAGCGCCGGCGTGTCATGGCTCGAAGCGGTCTGCTCGGTGGGCAACCTCGCCTCCAGGTCGTTACGTCGGGGGTCCGGGGCTGACGACGCTCGGGGATCGGCGACCGTCGGGGACGGACGTCGCTCGGGGATCGGCGACCGTCGGGGACGGACGTCGCTCGGGGATCGGCGACCGTCGGGGACGGACGACCCCAGGGAACCAGGTCTCCCGGACGTAGGAGGCCCGGGAAAGGTTAGGTTACCCTTCACTCGAACGTGGTCACTGAACGGTCGATGGACCGTCGGACGCCTGCCGGGTGGCGTCCGCGCAGCATGACGACGCCGACAGCGCCGAACCCGCGCCTGCACCGCTCCCGACCCAGGAGCTCACCGTGTCCGCATCGGCACACCCCACCGCGCAGCACAGCCCCGAGACGCTGGGCACGTCGCACCACCTCCATGAGCTCCATGAGGTGGCACGCCCCGAGGAGGGCCGCGCGCACGCCGTGACGGTGGACAGCCTCGTGACCGAGGTGCTGGAGATCCTGCTCGAGCACCACCACCTCGGCGTCCCGGTAGCTGCGGCCACCGTCGCGGACCGCTTGCCCGTGGACGGCGCGCTGGTCGACGCGGCGATCGTGCGGCTGCTGGAGGACGGCACCGCTGAGCTGGTCGGTGACGCCCGCGCGGAACAGCTGTCGCTGACCGCCGCGGGCGTGCCCCTGGCCACGACCGCGGTGCGTCGCCACCGGCTCACCGAACGCCTGCTGGCCGACGTGATCGGCCTGGAGTGGTGGAAGGTGCACCACGAGGCGGAACGCTGGGAGGGGGTTGTGTCCGGCGACGTCGAGGCCAAGCTGATCGAGCTGCTCGGCGACCCCGGGACCTGCCCCCACGGCAACCCGATCCCGGGCTCGCGGAACGCCCCCGAGCACGCCGACGCGGTCCTCCTCGCCGATGCGCCGGCCGGGCCCGTCGAGGTCCTGCGGATCACGGAGACCCTCGAGGGCGACGACGAGGCGCTCCAGCTGCTGCAGAACTGCGGGTTCATGCCCGGCAAGCACGCCGAGGTGCAGCGCAACGAGCGGGGGTGGGTGTTGGTCGCGGGTGCGCACCACGACGCTGCGCTCCCGCCCCACGTCGCGGCGCACACCTACGTCGCCCCGCGCTGAGCCGGCCGGCGGTCGAGCCCGCGCGTTCGCTCGCCTCGGCAGCGTGGTGGCTGCCGTGTGACCGCTCCCTGCCGCCGCGGCTGTGGGGTTGGGGAGCTGGGGCCCCGGATTCCGGTGGTCAGGTTCCCCAACGCGGGGGCGCTGGCGGGACGGGGGCCGGGCGCGGGCGGTGGCGGTAGGGGGTTGGGGACCTGGCGCCCCGGATTCCGGTGGTCAGGTTCCCCAACGCGGGGGC
>SLQK01000090.1 GCA_007131525.1 Nitriliruptoraceae bacterium
CCGGGCACCGGACATCGCTCGCGGCGCTGGCATGCCCCGAGCCACTGGCAGCGCAGCTGGCCGGCTGGGTGGCGCACCACGATGGCTGGGTCGCCGCCGAACCCTGGGTCGAGAGCGACCACGCGATCTTCGCGATGCGCGGCATCCCGGCGGTTGCCATCACCACCGAGGACGTCCACGCCCTGCTCGGCGGGCTGGCGCACACGGCAGCCGACACCCTCGAGGTGCTGGACCTGGACCTCCTGGCCGGCGTCGCCGCGGATCTGCCCAGCCTCCTGGCGCTGCTGCGCTGAGGAGGACCGACGTCCGCTGACAGGGGTCGGGGCCAGGCGGTGCGCCTGGCCCCGGTTGCAGCGGCGCCGCTCCGCCCCGCACCGGCGGAGCGCGGACCGCCGCGCCGTCAGCCCTGGAAGGGGAAGAAGTCGTTGGTGACCCACTCCGCCTTCTCCAGCGGCTCCTGCTCGTCCCACACCTGCTGTCGGGTCTGCTCGATCATCTCCTCCAGCTCATCGATGTCGACGCCGAGCCGCACCAGCTCCCGGGTCGCGATCGCGATGGCGTCGTTCGAGGCGTCGGACGAGGTCCGCATGGCGTCCATCGACCCGTGGGGGTTGTGGAAGCCGTCGGAGTTCTCCGCCGCGATGATGTCCCAGAACCACTGGCCCTTGCGCACCAACTCGCGGGTCTCCTCGATGACCTCCTCATCAGCACCGGCGGTGATGAGCCGGTTGATGTAGTAGTGGGCCCTGACCGACCGCTCCTGGGTCTCCTCCATGGCCTCGAGGTGGCGTTCCTGGGTGTCACGGACACGCTGGGTGAGCTGCCCGGCCGTGCGGTCGGCGTGACAGGTCCGGCAGGACCGGTCGACGTCCAGGAGCGGTGAGCCCCAGAAGTGCGAGGACATCTTCCGCCCGTCGATGCGCTGGTAGGGCATGTGGCAGTCCGCGCAGGTCACGCCGGCTTCACCGTGGGTGCCGTAGCTCCAGAGCTCGTACTCCGGATGCTGCGCCTTGAGCATCGGTGCCCCGGACACACCGTGGATCCAGTCGGCCTCGAAACCGGCGGCGATGGCCTCGTTCTGCTTGTAGTCCCACATGTCCTCCGGGCGCAGCCCTCGGTCCCAGGGGAACGTCACCTTCTTCGTGTCGGCGTCGAAGTAGTACTCGACGTGGCACTGCGCGCACACCAGGGCCCGCATGTCGTTGTGGGTGGCCTCCTCCATGATGTCGAAGCCCCGGCGCTCCATGGCGTTCACGAGGGAGGGGCGGGTGATGCGTAGCTCCATGGTCTGTGGGTCGTGGCAGTCCGAGCAGCCGATCCCCATGTGACCGAACTCTCCCAGCCGCTCGTCGCGACCCTCCTCCGCGAGCTCCAGCACGCGTGGTCGCAGCTCCTCGTTGAAGCTCGCCGACCAGTAGCCGTCCCCGAACTCGTCCAACAGGGTCGGCACGGCGGTGGACTTGCAGGTCATGCACGAGCCGATGGAGGCGTCACCGATCCGCGGGGTGGCCAGGACGTCCTCCAACCCGAAGGTGTGCCCGCGCGGGTAGTTGTAGGACTTCGAGAAGGCGAGGTTCGACCACAGGATCGGCAGGTCCGGCTCCACGTCGACCGTCAGCTTCGAGACGTAGTCCTCCACCCGCATGTTCCGCAGGTAATCCTCGAAGTGCTGCGGGAACTCATCCTCGAAGTCGGTGACCCGGAAGGTGTCGGCCGGCAGATCGGTGTCGAAGGAGGCCTGTTCGACCTCGGGCTCCGAGGTGCAGGCCGCCACGACGAGCGCCAGCGCGGCCACCACCAGGACGGGCAGCGTCACTCTGGGGTTGCGTAGGTGCACGGTCGACTCCCTCCTCACGACCGGCCGGCCGTGGTCTGGGCTGTGGGCACGCTCGGGTGCGCAGGTTCATGCCACTCATCGGGACGGAACATGCCGCGCCCGTGCGGGACCGAGCGGTGGCAGTCGGCGCAGTTCTCCTTGGAGGCGTGGTTGACCTCCTGGATGCTCGGTTCGTGGCAGCTGATGCAGTTGTGGTTGATGACGTCGACGGAGTCGGTCGTCGCGTGCAACACGTCCGGGATCGAGCCGCGGCCGATCGTGTTGAACCAGATGTGTCCCGCGCCGGCCCGGGCCTTGAAGCTCAGCCGGGTGATCAGCAGCCCGTCGGTCGGTGCGTGGCAGTCGTTGCAGTCCAGGTGCGCGTGGTTCGACTCCTGGAAGGAGCCGAACGCCGAGTCCATGATGTGACAGCTGCTGCAGAACTCCGGGGAGTCCGTGTGGCTGACCAGCTCCATGGACGCGCCGCCGAGGATCACCCCGACCGCCACCCCGCCCACGGCGAACATCGACATCTTCCCGCGCGAGGAACGGAGGCGCTCACCGAGGCGGAGGCGCTCGCGGAAGCTGCGCTTCTCAGCCATCGACCTCACCTCTCCACCGCTTGTCGTCCTAGCCAGATTCGACTCAGACAACTCCGGTCTTATTCGGGGTATTTCTCCGATTTTCGAGCGCGCCATACACATGCAACATGGCAAGAAAGTAGGGGTCCCATTCAGGTGCCATGAAGGGACCTTGGTCCCCAACCTTCAGCGAAGGACACCAGGTTCCTGCCGGCCCCGGGCACCCGTAGACCTGCACCGGACCAGGAGCCGGGCCGGAGCACCTGTGACCGGCCGGAGCACCCGTGACCGGCCGTCGATGGGACGCTCAGCCCGTGGTGACGGCCAGCTGGAACTCCACGTCGTGCTCGGGCAACGGTCCGATCCACTTCGCGGTGATGGTCCCGTCAGCGTCGATCAGGAAGGTCTCCGGGGTCCCGCTCACCGAGTAGGCCCGCGCCGCGACGTCGTCGCCATCGAACAGGCTCACGTAGTTGTGCTCGTACTCGACCGCCGTGGCGACGGCGTCCTCGTAGCGGTCGTCGATGACCACGCCCACCACCTGCACCCCCGCCTCGGACCACGTGCGCTGGACGCGCCGCAGGTGGGGCATGTCGTCCTTGCAGCTCGAGCACCACGAGGCCCAGAAGGTCAGGAGGACCGGACCGTCGTACCGCTCCGAGAGCACGATCCGCTCCCCCTCGAGGGTGGTCAGCTCCAGCTCCGGCGCCGGTTCCCCCACCGGGTTCTGCGGCAGCCCGTCCGAGGGCAGCTGCGCCCCGACGAGGACAGCACCGAGCGTCAGGGTGATGGCGAGGATGGTTCCACCGACCACGACGGCGCCGCGACGTGAGCGCGGCTGGTCCTGGGGCTCGGCTCGTGGGCTCCCGCCGTCGGCATGGGGCGGCGCCGGTGTGGACATGCGCGGTCTCCGGGGGTGGCGACGGCCGGCCGATGGCACCGGGCACTCCGACGGGCGGCCGGTCGCCCACGGCCGGTGCACTGATTGGGGTCCATACACACGGTCCCACGCCCCGGCCACGACCCGCAAGGCCCTCCGTCCCGAGCCGCGCGGACCACATTCCCCTAGTCGTCCGCTCAGGGTTCGAGCAGCCTCAGGGTCCGTGAACGCGACGGATGGGACCTGAGGGGTCGGAGATGTCGGAACCGACGGGCGGGACCGCCAGCGAGGCACAGGTCGTCGGCCCGCAGGTCGACGTGGACGACCTGGAGGAGCTCCGGCACCGTCCGAACCGCCTCCCGCTCCTCGGCCTGGCCCTGCTCGCGGCCGCCGCGCTGGCGTGGCTGGCGATCGACGCCTTCCAGGAGTCGGTCGCGTACTACCTGACGCCCAGCGAGGCCCAGGACGCCGGGGCCGAGGAGCGCTTCCGCCTCGCCGGACTGGTGGTGGAGGACAGCCTGTACCGCGACGACGCGGGGATCCTGCACTTCGAGGTCACCGACGGCGCGGCCACGGTGCCGGTGCGGTTCGACGGCCTGGCGCCGGACTCGCTGGGTGGCGGCGCCGAGGCCGTGTCCGAGGGGAGGATGACCCCGGAGGGGGTCTTCGAGGCCGACTCCGTGCTGGCCCGCTGTGCGTCGAAGTTCGAGGCGGAGTTCGAGTCGTGACCGTCGTGCGGGCCGACATCGTGCTGTCGGGCGTCGCACGGACCTACGGCCCCCTGATCGCCCTGGACGGTGTGGACCTCACGGTCCCCGCCGGCTCGTCGGTGGCGCTGATGGGCGCCAACGGGGCGGGGAAGACCACGCTGCTGCGGCTGGTCGCAGGGCTGACCACGCCGACCGCGGGCACGGTCACGATCGCCGGTGTCGATCGTCGCCAGGCCGGCGGTCGGCTCCGGTCACTGCTCGGCTACGTGGGCCACGAGAGCATGCTGTACGGCGATCTGACCGTGCGGGAGAACCTCGCCTTCCACGCCGACCTGCACGATCTCGACCGGGCCGCGGTTGATCGCGCCGCCGCTCGCTTCGACGTCACCCACGTCCTGGACCGTCCGGCGCGGGAGCTGTCGCGCGGCAACACCCAGCGGGCGGCGCTCGCCCGTGCCCTGCTGCACGAGCCGGCGGTGGTGCTGCTCGACGAGCCCTTCACCGGACTTGACCTGGCCAGCAGCGAGCGCCTGGCCGCGATCCTCGCGGACCTCCACGCCCGCGGGCACACCGTCCTGCTGACCGTCCATGACGCGGGGCACGCCGCCCTGGCGGAGCGGCTGCTGGTGCTCGAGGCCGGGCGCGTGGTCATCGACGCCCTGCCCGGTGACCGCGCGCAGGTCGAGCAGCTGCTACGCGCCGCCAGCGACCACGTCCCCTGGGGCAGCGTCGAGGTGGCACCGTGAGGACCCTGCGCCATGCCCGCCGGATCGCAGCCAAGGACCTGCGCATCGAGCTGCGCACCCGCGACATCCTCACGGCCATGGGCCTGTTCGCGCTCCTGATCGTGGTGGTGGCCAGCTTCTCCTTCCCGACCGCCAGCGAGCACCGGGAGCAGATCGCCGCTGGCCTGCTGTGGATGGCCTTCCTGTTCGCGGCGCTGCTCGGGATCGGGCGCTCACTGGCGATGGAGCACGAGCACGCCTGCATCGACGCGCTCGTGACCAGCCCCGTCCCCCGGGAGAGCATCTACCTGGGCAAGGTGCTGTCCAACCTCGCCTTCGTCGGGGTGGCACAGCTGCTGCTGCTACCGGTGTCGATCGTGCTGCTGCAGTTGACCCCCGGTCGGGGCCTCGCGCTCCTGCTGGTGACGGTGGCGCTGGCCACGGTGGCACTGGTGGCGGTGACCACCCTGCTGTCGGCGATGGCGGTCAACACCCGCACCCGCGAGGCGATCCTGCCGCTGCTGGTGATCCCCGTGGCCCTCCCGGTGCTGATCGCGGCCGTCCAGGCCACCTCCATCGCCCTGACCGGTGGGACGCTCACTGCGGCGACCCCCTGGCTGCTGCTCCTGACCGCGACCGCCGCCTTGTTCCTGCTGCTCGGCCTCGCGACCTTCCGCCACGTCCTCGAGGAGTGACCATGTCGGTGACCGACACCCCCCGGGACGGTTCCACCGTCCACCCGACGGCGCAGCCGCCCGTCGAGCCCACCTCCGCGACAGGTCACGCGGAGCCGGGCCCTGGTCGGCCGACGGTGCTGGCCGTGGCAACCGCTGCCAGCATGCTGGTGCTGCTGGTGGGTGCCCTGCTGTGGGCGCCGACCGACCGGCTCCAGGGCGACGTGCAGCGGATCTTCTACATCCACGTGCCGGCGGCGTGGATCGGGATGCTGGCCTTCGGCGTGGTGTTCGTCGCCTCGATCGCCTACCTGGTCACCCGCCGGGCACGGTGGGACCGCCTGGCCGCCTCCTCCGCCGAGGTGGGGGTGGTGTTCACCACCGGGGTGATGCTGACCGGGCCCCTGTGGGGTCGTCCCGTCTGGGGGGTCTACTGGGACTGGGATCCGCGCCTGACCAGCTTCTTCATCCTGTGGCTGCTCTACATCTCCTACCTGGTGCTGCGCAGCTACGTGACCGAGCCGACCCGGCGGGCCCGGTACTCGGCGGTGCTCGGGATCATCGCCTTCCTGGACGTGCCCCTGGTGTACGTCTCCGTGCGCTGGTGGCGGTCCCTGCACCCCGGCCCGGTGGTCGCCAACCCGGAGGGTCCGCAGCTGCCCGGCTCGATGCTCGCGGTGCTGCTGGTGGGCATCGTCGCCTTCACCCTGCTGTACCTGCTGCTGCTCCGCCTGCGCATCGACAACGCCGCCCGTGAGGACGAGCTGACCGCGCCACGTCGCCACGCGCCGGCCGCCGGCCACCGAGGAGCCTGAGATGGACTCCCCCTACCTGCTCGCCGCCTACCTCGGCTCCGCCGCCCTCTACGGCGGCTACCTCGCGCATCTGCTGCGGCGCCGGCACAGCTTGCAGCGACGGGCGCGCTGATGGCGGAGTTCGGCACCTTCACGATCCTGCTGGCCCTAACGGCGGCGGTCTGGTCCGCGGCGGCCGCCTGGCTCGGCTACCGGCGCGGCGACACCCGCTTCGTGCGCAGCGCCGAGGCTGGCCTGCACGGCGCACTGCTGTCGCTGACCGTCAGTGCCGGTGTGCTGTGGACGCTGTTCCTCACCCGGGACTTCTCCGTCCGCTACGTCGCCGAGTACTCCGACCAGCACCTGTCGATCCCGCTGACCCTCTCCGCCTTCTGGGCCGGCCAGAACGGCTCCCTGCTGTTCTGGGCGTGGGTCCTGGCCGGGGCGGCGACGCTCGTCACCGTGCGCTACCGGCACCGGGCCCGCGACCTCATGCCGATCGTCGTGCTCACCCTCGCGCTGGTGCTCATCGCCTTCACCGCGCTCGTGGCCTTCACCTCCAACCCCTTCGAGCGGCTCGGCTTCACCCCCGCCGATGGGGCGGGGCTGAACGCCATGCTCCAGAACTGGGGGATGATCTACCACCCACCGGCGACCTTCCTCGGCTACATCGGCTTCACCGTGCCCTTCGCCTTCGCGGTCGCGGCCCTGGTCACCGGCCGCCTGGACAGCGAGTGGGTGCGGCTGGTGCGGCCCTGGGTGCTGTGGTCGTGGATCCTGCTGGGCGTCGGGATCATCCTCGGTGCCCGGTGGGCCTATACCGAGCTCGGCTGGGGCGGGTACTGGGCCTGGGACCCGGTCGAGAACGTGAGCCTGCTGCCCTGGCTGACCGCCACCGCCTACCTCCATACCGCGGTGCTGCAGGAACGTCGGGGCAAGCTGCCGGTGTGGAACCTGGCGTTGACCTTCACCACCTTCGCCATGACCGTGTTCGGCACCTTCCTGGTGCGCTCCGGGGTGGCCAGCTCCGTGCACGCCTTCGCGGAGTCCAGCGCCGGCATCTACCTGCTCGGGCTGATCGTGGCGGTGATCGTCGCCGGCGTCGGGTTGATCACCTGGCGCCTGCCGCTGCTCAAGGACGGCGGCGCACCGATCCGCGGACTGTCCCGCGAACGGCTGATCGTGGTGACCAACGCGGTGCTGATGGTCTTCGCCCTGGCGATCTTCTGGGGCACGTTGTTCCCGGTCATCACCTCGGTGGTGCAGGGCCGTGAGGTCACCGTCGGCGAACCATTCTTCGACCTGGTCACGATCCCGGTCACCCTCGCGCTGCTGGTGCTGTTCGGGCTCGCGCCGGCGGTCGCGTGGCGCCAGGCCCGGACCCACGGCCTCCAACGCCGCCTGGCCCTGCCCGTGGGCGCTGCCCTGGTTGTGGGGCTGGTCACCGCGCTGCTGGACGGCGGTCGCCACCCGCTGACCAGCCTCACGCTGTCGCTGTCGGCCTTCGCCCTGGCCACGATCGTGCTGGAGTTCCACCACGGCGTCCACGGTCACGGCCTGCGCGGGGTGGGTGAGCACCTGCCCCGGCTGCTCGGGCTGTTCCGCCGGGATCCGCGCCGCTACGGCGGGGCGATCGTCCACCTCGGCATGGTGCTGCTGATCATCGGCGTGGCGCTGGACGTCACCTACCGCAGCGACGAGCGGCACACCATGACCGTCGGCGACAGCGTCGAGGT
Organism: Nitriliruptoraceae bacterium; assembly: GCA_007131525.1. Classification (GTDB taxonomy): domain Bacteria; phylum Actinomycetota; class Nitriliruptoria; order Nitriliruptorales; family Nitriliruptoraceae; genus T1Sed10-7. Next base: position 7,917 of record SLQK01000090.1, read on the forward strand.
CGGGCGCTACGTGTTGACCTTCGAGGACCTGACCAGCGAGATCACCCAGACCCGGATGTCCCTGGCGGCGACGCTCGGCGTGGCCCGCCAGAGCGGGTCCGACGCCGGCTCGCTGACCACCGAGCGCTACCTCAACGTCAACCAGGAGGACCCTCGCACCGCGGTGGGCGTGCGCTCGCTGCTCCGTGAGGACGTCTACGTGATCCTCCAGGAGGTCGACGTCGAGACCGAGACCGCCAGCTTCAGCATCCATCTGCACCCCGGCGTGGTGTGGCTGTGGTTGGGCTCGGCCCTGCTGGTGCTCGGTGGGCTACTCGCCCTGCTCCGGCGCCACCGGGAGCCGGACGACACCGCGCCCGGGACGCTGGTGGCGGTGGGCGCTGGCACCGAGGTGGACGAGGAGGCCCGCTGATGCTGTCCGTCCTGGCTGCCGCGCTGCTGCTGACCGTCGTCGCCCTGCTCGCCCTGCGACCGCTGTTCGCCCCGAGCGAGGTGGGGACGACCGACGGCGCCGGCGAGCTGCCCGTCGACACCCTCGAGACCGCCATCGCGGAGCGGCGCGCGCGGATGGCTGCGCGGGAGGCGGAGCACCCATGAACCTGATGTGGACCTGCCGTCGCCACCGGCTGGCCCTGCTCCTCGGGGCGATGGTCGTCGCGATGGCCACCATGAGCCCGGCCGTGGCGACCACCGGAGACCCGGTGGTCGCGGGCCAGGTCCGCCATGGCCTGGAAGGTGTCGGCGTCGCCGATGTCGACGTCCTGCTGCTCACCAGCGAGGGTGGTGAGCCCGCTGAGCTGCAACGGACCACCACCGACGCTGACGGTGCCTTCCGGTTCGACGGTGCTCCTCGCGACGTCGAGCTGGAGGTGGTGGCGATGTACGACGGCGCTCCCAGCCGCAGCGGACCGTTCCTCGGGACCCCGGAGGGCAACACCGATCTGCAGTTGCTCGTGTACGAGACCACCGGCGACCCTGCAGAGGTCCGCATCTCCAGCTGGGTGGTCTGGGTCGACCGTGACCTCGGCGTCACCTTCCAGCACGACCTGCAGGTGGACAACACCGGCGATCGCACCTGGCTGGGCTTCGATCCCGACGACGGCGGAGCCCGTGCGGTGCTGGCCGTGCCCCTGCACCCGGACGCCTTCGGGCTCGGTTTCCTGGGCCGATTCACCGAGTGCTGCTCGACGATGCGGGGCAACGAGTACGTCCACACCTCGCCGCTCCCGCCCGGTCGGACCAGCGGCACGGTCCGCTACGCGGTCGAGAGCACCGACCGGCTCGACCTGACGACACGCCTCCCGGTCGACTCGTTCACGCTCATGCTGCCCGAGGGCGTGGCGGCGACGGGCGCAACCCTGGAGCGCTCCGGTGAGATCGAGTCCCGGGGGACCGCGTACGGCGTGTACACCCTGGAGGGCTGGGGACCGGGTGAGCCGCTGACGGTCGGCCTCTCGGGGCTCGGCCCGGCGTCGACACCCTGGACGTTGTTCGCTGCGGCCGTCGCCGGCGCGCTGCTGGTGACCGCCGGGGTCGGCTGGTGGTGGCGGCGACAGCGCCCCGGGGCTGCGTCCGAAGGTCCGGATGTGACCGCGATGCCTGAGAGCGCGGGGCCGGGGCTCAGCTCGGAGGTGCTCCTCGAGGAGCTGGCGCTGCTCGACCTCGCACTGGAGCGCGGTCTCATCAGCGACCGGGTGCATCACGAGCTGCGCACGGCACGTGCCGCCGAGCTCCGTGCGCTGACGGCACCGGCGGGGAGGTGAGCGATGGAGCTGACCCGACAGGCTGACTACGCGCTGCGGTGCGTGCTGGAGACGGCACGGCACGAGCGCATCAGCGCCCGTGAGCTCGCGGCCCGGCAGGAGCTGTCGCCGAGCTTCGTTGGCAAGATCGTGAGCACCCTGGCGCGGGCGGGCATCCTGGAGACCCACCGTGGGGCGAGCGGCGGGGTCCAGCTCGGCCGATCGGCGGACGCGATCTCCGTGCTCGACGTCGTCGAGGCCGTCCAGGGGCCGATCCGTCTGAACCGGTGCGTGCGGACCCCGCCGGCCTGCGCCCTGGTCGACCTCTGCCCCCTGTCACCGGTGATCCGGGAGGCCCAGGACGCGATGACCACCGCGTTCTCGGTGACCCTCGATGTCCTGCTGGAGCGTGACCGAGATCACCGAGCCGCGTGGGACCAGGCCCTGGAGGCCCCGGCCGAGCCGACCCCGATCTGAGCGGGTGACCAGGTCGGCGTCGCGGTCCTCCACCGCCGCCATGCATGGCCAGGTCTCGCGGGCCCGCGCAGCGGCGACCAGGGTGCGCCAGCGCGGTGAGCCGGGCTCACCCTGGGGGTGGCGGGCTGCTCCCGATGCGCTCCCGGTCGGCACCCGCGCGCAGCAGCGCGGCGATGTCCTCCAGCAGCCGGGTGACCGACCGGCGCGCGACCCGGTGCAGCGCGAGCCCGTCCAGCATGGCACCGAGCGGGCCACCCGGGGCGCGGTAGCGGCCCTCGATCGCCAGCGAGGCGATGTCCCCGGCGACGAACAAGCCCAGCTCGCCGTCGAAGGTCGGGAGGTGACGGACCGGCCGGTCGTCGGTCGTCTCGTCGGAGCGCAACGGTTCCCAGGACACCGAACGCCACAGGGTGGTGCTCGACTCCCACGGTGCCCCGACCTGCACACCGACCCGGTGCGACCAGCCGGCACCGTGCAGCACCGTGCTCCAGCGGCCGTCGGGGGTGAGGTGCGCGTCGGGCAGCCAACGAGCCGGATCGCCCTCGATGCCCGCCCGCAGGAGCGACGGTTCACCTACCAACGGCAGGAACGCCGCCAACGGTCTCAGTTGCTCGATGGCGTGCCTCCTGACGGCGGGCTCGACCGAGAGAAGACAAACCGGTCGGGCTCGCGCCGCCTCGGGTCAGAAGGCCCCACTGTGCGGGACCGACGACCCCCGGGTCGCGTGGACATCGCCGACGGCGGAGGTCAGCGAGCGGCGTCGACGGTCGCCAGCAGCCCGTTCCAGGCGTCCTCGAACTTGGTAACCCCTTGGGTCTCGAGCAGCGCCGTGACCTCGTCGAGGTCGATGCCCACCTCGCCGAGTGAGTCCAGGGTCGCCTGGGCCAGGTCGAGGTTGCCGGTGATGGTGTCGCCGACGACCGCCGGCGCACCAGCCACGGCCGCCAGCGTGGCCTCCGGCATGGTGTTGACCGTGCCAGGCGCGACGAGTTCTGCGACGTAGAGCGTCGGTGGGTAGTCGGCGTTCTTGACCCCGGTCGAGGCCCACAGCGGCCGCTGGGGGTTCCCGCCCTGCTCCTCCAGCGCCTGCCACCGGTCCCCGTCAGCGACATCGAGGAAGGCGCCGTAGGCCATCCGCGCGTTGGCGACCGCCACGGTGCCGAGCAACGCCCGAGCCTCGGGGGTGGCGAGGTCAGCGAGCCGCGGGTCGACCTCGGTGTCGAGCCGGGACACGAAGAACGACGCCACCGACGACACCTGCTCGATGGGCTGGCCGGCGGCGAGGCGGTCCTCCAGCCCGGCGAAGTACGCGTCCATGACCTCGCGGTAGCGGGCGACGGAGAACAGCAGGGTCACGTTGACACTGATCCCGTCGGCGATCACCTGCCGGATCGCGGGCAGACCGGCCGCGGTCCCCGGGATCTTGACGAGCAGGTTGTCGCGACCGACCTCGGCCCACAGCTCCCGGGCCTGGGCGATGGTCGCCTCGGTCGCATGGGCGAGACGGGGGTCGACCTCGATCGACACCCGGCCGTCCTGCCCGTCGGTCGCTTCCCAGACCGGTCGGAGCAGGTCACAGGCGCGGCGCACATCGTCGGTGGTGAGCTCGCGCACGATCCGCTCCGCATCGGCTCCGTCGGCAGCGAGCCGGGCGATGTCGGCGGCGTAGTCGTCGGAGCCGGTGATCGCGGCCTGGAAGATCGCGGGGTTGGTCGTGACCCCGACGACATCGAGCTCGTCGATCTTGCGCGCCAGGTCGCCGCTGTCGAGCCGTCGTCGTGACAGATCGTCCAGCCAGATCGCGACGCCCTGCCGTGACAAGGCCGCCGTGGGCCTGGGGGACTGGTCCGTGGAGGGCGAGGGGGCCATAGCTGCTCCTGTCTGCTGGCCGGAGACCTACCCGGAACGGACCCCCGCCGTCAACACGGCCCGTCGCGTCGCGGTTGCCTCGAGGTCACGCACCAGCCTGGAGTGCCAGCGCGACGGTGAGCTGCAGGAGCACCTCGGGATCCTCCAGTCGCTCCCCGTACCGCTCCCTGAGCTGGGTCATCCGGTAGCGCACCGTCTGGTGATGGACGCCCAGGTCCGCCGCGACAGCGCCGCGGCGACCATGGTGGAGCAGCCATGATCGCAGCGTCTCGGTCAGCCGCGCCGCGGCGCTCTCGGTGAGCCCCTCGAGCGGGGAGAGTGCCTGCCGGCGCAGGTCCTGTAGCGCCTCCGGATCGGCGGCCAGGACCAGGGCGGTGAGGTGCTCCTCGGTGTCGACCGCCGCCCCGTCCGGGGCCGTGATCACCTCGAGCGCCCGCATGGCGCGCCGGTACGACGATGCTGCCCTGAGCCACGGTCGTGGAGGGCCCACGATCGCCCCCCGGTCCTGCAGGGCCCGGAGCAACGCGGCGCGGGTGCGGACGGCATCCGGGACCAGCAGGACGCCGGAGCGCTCCGGGAGCAGGCCTGCGGCGAGGTCGTCGGTCAGCACCAGCGTCCGCTGGTCGAGGACACCGATCACCTCGTGGACCCGGGCCACCGGGAGCAGGACCGCGGTCAGCGTCTCCGGCGGTGGCCAGGCCGCACGCTCGGCGCGGGCGGCGAGCACGTCCGCCGGCGCACCGGACAGCAGTGCCTGTCCGAGCTCGCTGAGGTGTCGGGTGCGGATCCGCTCGGTGCTCGAGAGCTCCGCGGCGTGCCCGGCCGCGCTGGCCGCCGACAACTCGTCGATGTAGGCGAACACCAGCGCCGCGAAACCCACCACGCTGGTCGCCGACACTCCGTGCCGCACGGCCGTCTCTCCCTGCTCGCGCCATGCGACACGCGCACCGACGCGGTAGGCCGACAACAGCGCATCCATGCTGCGCCCGCTGCGTGCCTCCGCTCGCCCCAGGTCGTACGCGCCCTCGA
>SLQK01000186.1 GCA_007131525.1 Nitriliruptoraceae bacterium
CCGCGCCCGGACGACCCCGCGCCGGAGCCCTGGCGGGGTTGGGGAACCTGGCCATCGGAAACCGGGGCCCACGGCACCCAACCCGCCACCACCACCGCCACGCCCCCGCACGCTGGTGGGGTTGGGGAACCTGGCCATCGGAAACCGGGGCCCACGGCACCCAACCCGCCACCACCACCGCCACGCCCTCCCGGTTGGGGAATCTCAGCCCCGGGAGGCGGTGGCCAGGTTCCCCAACCCGCCTGACCAGCGGCAGACCCGCAGCCGAGCGCAGCGGCAGACCCGCAGCCGGGCGCAGCGGCGGACCGGCAGCCGAGTGCAGCGGCAGACCGGCAGCCGAGCGCAGCAGCGGGTCGGGACCTCAGCCGCCGAGCGCGGCCGCCACGACCTCCTGGGCCTCGGCCAGGATCCGCTCGAGGTGCTCCTCGCTACGCAGGCTCTCCGCGTACACCTTGTAGACGTCCTCGGTCCCGCTCGGTCGGGCGGCGAACCACCCGTCAGCGGTGGTGACCTTCAGGCCGCCGATCGCAGCGTCGTTGCCGGGGGCGCGGGTCAGGATGGCGGTGATCGGGTCCCCGGCCAGGATCGTCGCCGTCACGTCCTGCGGTGACAGCCCTGCGAGCACGGCCTTCTGCTCGCGCGTCGCCGGCGCGTCGATGCGGCGGTAGGCCGGTCGTCCATGACGGTCGGTCAGCTCCTCGTAGCGGACACCGGGATCACGGCCGTCCCGAGCGGTCATCTCGGCCGCCAGCAGGCAGGCGATGATGCCGTCCTTGTCGGTGGACCACACGGTGCCGTCGAAGCGCAGGAACGAGGCTCCCGCGCTCTCCTCGCCCCCGAAGGCCAGGCTGCCATCCAGCAGCCCCTCGACGAACCACTTGAACCCCACCGGCACCTCGACCAGTCGCCGTCCCGCCGCGGCGACGACACGGTCGATCAGGTTCGAGCTCACCAGCGTCTTGCCGACCCCCACCTCGGGGCCGAAGCCACGGGTGGCGAGGAGGTGCTCGATCGCGACGGCGAGGTAGCCGTTGGGGCTGAGCAGCCCGGCGCCGGGGGTCACGATCCCGTGGCGGTCCCCGTCGGGGTCGTTACCGAAGGCCACGTCGAAGCGGTCAGCCAGCGCCACCAGCCCCGCCATCGCCGCGCTGGAGGAGCAGTCCATGCGCGTGCGACCATCGTGGTCGGAGGGCATGAAGGAGAAGGTGGGGTCCACCTCTGGGTTGACGACCTCCAGGTCGAGCCCGAACCGCTCGCCGATCGCACCCCAGTAGTCCACCGTGGCGCCACCCAGCGGGTCGGCGCCGAGCCGCAGCCCGCTCGCCGCGATCGCCTCGAGGTCCACGACCGCCGGCAGGTCGTCGAGGTAGCGGGTGAGGTAGGGGTAGCGGACCGCCGCTGCCCGGGCCTCCGTGAGCGAGACCCGCCTGATCCCGCCGGGTGCCGCCATCAGCTCGTTGGCTTCACGCTCGATCCGACCGGTGACATCCGAGCCCGCCGGTCCCCCGTGGGGCGGGTTGTACTTGAACCCACCGTCCTCGGGGGGGTTGTGGGACGGGGTCACCACGATGCCGTCCGCGACCGCATCGGGGTGGGCACGGTTGTGGGTCAGGATCGCGTGGGAGATCACCGGGGTCGGCGTGTAGCCGTCGGCGTCGTCGATCCTCACCTCGACGCCGTGGGCCGCCAGCACCTCCAACGCGGTGTCCATCGCCGGCCCGGACAGGGCGTGGGTGTCACGACCGAGGTACAGCGGCCCCGTCACGCCTTGGGCGGCACGCTCGCGGCAGATCGCCTCGGTGGTCGCCAGGATGTGGAGCTCGTTGAAGGAGGTCCGCAGCGACGAGCCGCGGTGCCCGGAGGTGCCGAAGGCCACGCGCTGGTCGGCGTCGGCCGGATCGGGCACCTCGTCGTAGTAGCGGGCGAGCAGGTCGTCGACGTCGACGATGTCGCGACCGTCGCCGGGTGGCGACGTCGGGGAGGACGGGGTCGTGGGTGTGTCGCTCATCAGGTCAACTCATCCTGTGCGGCGGACCGCCCGGCCGGGCCGGACATCGAGGTCGGAGCGGCGTCGCAGCGGGGTCGGAGCACACGGGGACGTGGGTGCCACCCGTGTGGGTGCCCTCAGCCAGCGCAGCGGCGACGCAGCCGTGGCATCGCACCTGCACGCTAGGGAGCGGCCGCCGAGGTGGCAACGGTCGGTCGATCGACCACGCCCTTGCTCGCGTCGAGGCTCCGACCGGCGTAGCGTAGGGACCCGACCTGCTCCCGATCCCGGTCCTGTCGCCACGACGGCTCCGGCAGGGGGCTCTCCTGTCATGACCGATCGAGGACCCTGCCCGTGAACGACACGACCTCGCTCCACGATGAGCTCGACCTGCTGGCCCGGAACCTGCGCTGGTTCTACGACCGTCCGACCCGAGCCCTGTTCCAGGACCTGGCCGACCGGCTCGACGGCGTCGATGGCCGCGACCCGATGGCCGTCCTGCACGCACTGACCGGCAGCCGGCTCGCCGAGGTGGCGGCCGACGAGGAGCTCCGCCCCCGGATCGGCGACCTGGCGACCGCGCTGCGGGAGGAGCTCGCCGGCGCGCCGGCGCTCGGTCCCGGCAACCGCGTCGTCGCCTACCTGTCGGCGGAGTTCGGGCTGTGCGATCCGCTCAAGACCTACTCGGGTGGGCTCGGGGTGCTCGCCGGGGACCACCTGCGCTCGGCCTCAGACCTGGGGCTGCCGCTGGTGGCGGTCGGCCTCGCGTACCGGGACGGCTACTTCACCCAGACCGTCGACGGTGCCGGGAACCAGATCGCCTCCCCGGCCCCCAACGATCTCGCGCGCTCCGCCGCCGTCCCCGTCGTCAATGCCTCCGGTGACCGGCTGTTCGTCCACGTGCCCATGGGTGACGGCGAGGTGGCCGTCCAGGCCTGGCGGCTGTCGGTGGGTCGGGTCCCGCTGATCCTGCTGGACACCGACATCGAGGGGCAGCCGGAGGGGCACCGCGCCATCACCTGGCACCTCTACGGTGGCGACCGGGACACCAGGATCCGGCAGGAGCTGGTGCTCGGTGTCGGCGGCGTCCGAATGCTCCACGCGATGGGCATCGAGCCGTCGCTCTACCACCTCAACGAGGGCCACGCCGCCTTCGCCGCACTGGAGCGCCTCGGGGTGCACCGGCGGGCCGGCCAGGACCTCACGACCGCGCTCGCAGCGGTCCGCCGGGAGCTGCACTTCACGACCCACACCCCCGTCCCGGCCGGGCACGACACCTTCGAGTACGGGTTGGCGGCCTACCACCTCGGCCCGCTCAGCCACCACCTCGGCGTCCCCTTCGACCAGCTGTGGCACCTGGCGACGGGACCGGGGTTCCCGGTGTGGAACCAGACGGTGCTGGCGCTGAAGCTCGCGGACCGGACCAACGGCGTCGCACGCCTCCACGGCGAGGTGTCACGGTCGATGTTCGCGTCGCTGTGGCCGGACCGCGACACGGCCAACGTGCCGATCGACCACGTCACCAACGGCGTCCACCCCCCGTCCTGGACCGGTCCCGAGATCTCGGAGCTGCTCGACGAGCACGTCCCGGGCTGGCGTCGTGGGACCGACCCGGCGGCCTGGCAGGCGCTGCGCGGCCTGGATCCCGCGGTCCTGTGGGACGCACGCCAACGCGCCCGCAGCCGGCTGTTGTCCGCGGTCCGGACCCGGCTCGAGCGACGAGCCACGCGCACGGGTGTGTCGGCCGGCGGCGCCGGGCTCGACCCGCAGGCGCTGACCATCGGGTTCGCTCGTCGCTTCGCGACCTACAAGCGCGGCACGCTGATGCTGCGCGACCTGGACCGGCTCGGGGCGATCCTGAGCGACACCGACCGTCCCGTCCAGATCCTGGTGGCCGGCAAGGCGCATCCGGCCGACCGCGACGGGCAGGCGGTGCTCCGCCAGCTCGTGGAAGCTTCGGGCGATCCCCGGCTGGCGGGTCGGCTGGTGTTCCTCGAGGGCTACGACCTCGAGCTCGGTGGCCTGCTCACCTCGGGTTGTGACGTGTGGTTGAACACGCCGCTGCGACCCAAGGAGGCCTCCGGCACCTCGGGCATGAAGGCCGCGATGAACGGCGGCCTGAACCTGTCGGTGCTGGACGGCTGGTGGGACGAAGCGGTCAGCGACCAGGGTCGGCACGCCGAGGTCGGCATCGGCTGGTCGATCGGGGACCGCGCCCCGGTCACCGACGTCACCGAGCGCGACACCGCGGATGCCACGGAGCTGTACCGCCTGCTCGCCGACGAGGTGGTCCCGACCTTCTACGACCGCGACGAGGCAGGGCTCCCGCAACGATGGCTCCAGATGGCGATCGACGCCATCGTGCTGCTGTCACCGGTCTACTCCACCCACCGGATGCTGGGCGACTACGCCCGGCGCTACGGGGTCACCGGGGCCTGAGACCTCCCCGCGAACGCCGGACCGACCAGGGGGAACCCCCGGGCCGGTCCGGCGCCACCGTGCCCTGCCGCCATCCGCACCCGACCACTAGGGTCGGGGCAGTGCCCTGTGGGCACCTCGTCGGGAGCGATGCGGATCGACCACGGGCCCAAGCCCACGCGCGACGGCCGCGCGACGGTGGGACGACGGTGGAGGGACCTGATGACTGCCAGGAACCCGAAGGTCTTCAGCCTGGTGCTGGCCGGCGGTGCCGGGAACCGGCTCCAGCCTCTGACCCGTGATCGGGCCAAGCCGGCGGTGCCCTTCGGGGGGAACTACCGCCTGATCGACTTCGTGCTGTCCAACCTCGTCAACTCCGGGTACCGGCGCATCGCCGTGCTCACCCAGTACAAGAGCCACAGCCTCAACGCCCACATCGCCAAGACGTGGCGCATGTCGCAGATGCTCGGCAACTACGTGTCGTCGGTCCCCGCCCAGATGCGCGACGGTGAGCGCTGGTTCACCGGCTCGGCCGATGCGATCTACCAGAACCTCAACCTGATCCGCGACGAGTCACCCGACTACATCGCGGTGTTCGGCGCCGACAACCTCTACCGCATGGACGCCTCCCAGATGATGGAGGACCACATCGCCTCCGGTGCCGGGGTGACCGTCGCGGGTCTCAGGGTCCCGATCGAGCAGGCCCACGCCTTCGGCATCATCGAACCCGCCCCCGACGGCAGCATCGCGGCCTTCCGCGAGAAGCCGAGCGACCCGGTCGGGTTGGCGGACGACCCCTCCCAGGTGTTCGCGTCCATGGGCAACTACATGTTCACCACCACAGCGCTGGTCGACGCGATCGTGCGGGACTATGACGACCCGGGGAGCGATCACGACATGGGTGGTGACATCATCACCACCATGGTCGGACGGGGCGAGGCAAACGTCCACGACTTCAGCCACGCCAACGATGTGCCCGGATCCACCGACCGCGACCGCGGGTACTGGCGGGACGTCGGAACGATCGACGCCTACTACGACGCCCACATGGACCTCATCTCCGTCCACCCGATCTTCAACCTCTACAACCACCGGTGGCCGATCTACACCTGGCACCAGCCGCTGCCCCCGGCGAAGTTCGTCTTCGATACCGACCAGCGACGCGGGACCGCCCTGGACTCCATGGTGTGCTCCGGGGTGGTGATCTCCGGTGGCACCGTGCGTCGCTCGGTGCTCTCGCCCGGTGCCCACATCCACACCGGAGCCCTCGTCGAGGACAGCGTGCTGCTCCACAACGTGGACGTCGGTCGCGGCGCCGTCGTCCGCCGCGCGATCATCGACAAGAACGTCCACGTCCCCGAAGGTGTCCACATCGGCGTCGACCCGGAGGCGGACCGGGCCCGCTTCGAGGTGTCCGAGGGCGGGGTGGTCGTGATCGGCAAGGACGACATCATCCCGCCGCCGGTGTGATCCAGGGGCAGGTGAACGAGCGGCACGAGCGGCACGAGCGGCTACCAGGGAGGACCAACGTGCGTGACCTGCAGGTCGGACTGCTGACCAAGGAGTACCCACCGGAGGTGTACGGCGGCGCCGGGGTGCACATCGCCGAGCTCGCCCGGGCGCTGGCGCCGTTGGTCGACGTGCAGGTCCACGCCTTCGGCGCCGACCGGGACGATCCGCTGGTCGCTGCGAGCTACCGCGAGTGGGACGCGTTGGCCGGAGATGCTCCCGAGCTCGCTGCACTACGGACGGTCTCCGCCGACCTGCTGATCGCTGCCGGGGTGGCGGGCGTGGACGTCGTGCACAGCCACACCTGGTACGCGAACCTCGCCGGCCACCTGGCCAAGCTGATCCACGGGGTCCCCCACGTGGTGACCACCCACAGTCTCGAGCCGCTCCGGCCCTGGAAGCGGGAGCAGCTCGGCGGCGGGTACGCCCTGTCCAGCTTCTGCGAGCGGACCGGGGTCGAGAACGCCGACGCCATCATCGCGGTGTCACAGGGCATGCGCGACGACGTCCTCGCCGCCTACCCCGCGGTGGATCCGGCCAGGGTCCGGGTCATCCACAACGGCATCGACCCCGGCGACTGGCGGTCCGACCCCTCCCTGGACGCGTTACACGAGCACGGCGTGGACCCCGACCGCCCGAGCGTGGTGTTCGTGGGCCGTATCACCCGCCAGAAGGGCGTGGTCCACCTCCTCGATGCGGCTGAGCACCTCCCCGCGGGCGCGCAGCTGGTGCTTTGCGCCGGGGCACCGGACACCAAGGAGATCGCCGAGGAGTTCCGCACCCGGGTGGCCGAACTGGCCGATGCACCCGTCGACATCATCTGGATCGACGAGATGCTGCCCCGGCACAAGGTGATCCAGCTGCTCACCCACGCCCAGGTGTTCGTCTGCCCATCGATCTACGAGCCCTTCGGGATCGTCAACCTCGAGGCGATGGCCTGCGGCACCGCCGTGGTCGCCAGCGCGGTCGGCGGGATCCCGGAGGTCGTCGTCGACGGCGAGACCGGCCTCCTCGTCCACCTCGAGGCCGGCGGTGACGCGATGGGTAGCCCCGCCGATCCGGCGGCCTTCGCCCGGGACCTCGCCACGGCCGTCAACGCCCTGCTCGATGATCCCGACCGGGCCGCGTCGATGGGGACCGCGGGCCGTGCCCGGGTAGAGTCCACCTTCGCCTGGACCGCGATCGCCGAGCGGACCGCTGAGCTGTACCGGGAGCTGGTGACCGGCTGAGCGGCTTCCGGGCGGAGCCGGAGCGTGCGCATCCTGTTGCTGAGCTGGGAGTACCCGCCCCATGTCGTGGGCGGTCTCGGCCGTCACGTCGGGGCCCTGGCCCGGGCTCTGGCCGACGAGGGCCACGAGGTCCACGTGGTCACCCGTGACCTCCCCGACGCGCCCGAGGTCCGCGACGCCATCGAGGACGGCGTCCACGTCGTGCGGATCCCGGAGGCACCACCGGTGATCGGCTTCGACCAGCTGGTGGCCTGGGTGCTGGCCTTCAACAACCGCATCCAGGCGGTCGCGGGTCGCCTGCTCCGGGAGCACGACTTCGACGTGATCCACGCCCACGACTGGCTCGTCGCCTACGCCGCGGCCGGGCTGAAGGAGACCTGGGACGTCCCCGTCGTGGCCACGGTGCACGCCACCGAGTACGGCCGGCACCAGGGGTGGCTGCCCGGCCCCATGAACAAGCTGATCCACCAGGTCGAGTGGTGGCTGACCTACGAGGCCCGCCGGGTGATCGTGTGCTCGGCCTACATGCGTGACGAGCTGGAGCAGATCTTCGCCCTGCCCCCGGACAAGCTGGACGTGGTGCCCAACGGGGTGGATGTCCGCGACTTCGTGGTGGCCCCCGAGGACGCGACGGCGATGCGCGCCAGCCTGACGGGGCCGCGGACCCGGATGATCCTGTTCGCCGGCCGGCTCGAGTACGAGAAGGGCGTCCAGACCCTGCTGGCCGCGCTGCAGGAGGTACGCCGACGGGTCGGGCCGACCCGCCTCTTCGTCGCCGGGGTGGGCACCTACTCGGAGGAGCTGCGCCGGGAGGTCCGCCGCCGCAAGCTCCAGCGTCACGTCCGCTTCACCGGCTTCCTTCCCGACCATCAGCTCAGGCTGCACTTCGGCGCGGCCGACGTGGCCGTCGTGCCCTCCATCTACGAACCCTTCGGGCTGGTCGCGGTCGAGGCGATGGCCTGCGGTACCCCCGTGGTCGTCGGTGACACCGGGGGCCTGCGTGAGATCGTCTCCGACGGGTCCGGTCTGTCCTTCACCCCTCAGGAGCCCGCCGAGCTCGCCGACGCGCTGGTCAGGGTCCTGACCGACAGCGAACTGGCCGAGGATCTGATCCGGCGCGGGCATGCCCGGGCCCGCGACCGCTACGACTGGGGTGCCGTCGCCAGACGAACCGTCGAGGTGTACGCCCAGGCCCGGCTCGAGGAGGCGGCCCTGTTCGGCACCGAGGATCGAGCGCCGCTGCGTCCGGTCCTGCGTGCCGCCCCGATCCTCGAGCTCGACGAGGCCGGGTGAGCGTCGGACGGCGTCCGTCGACGGCGCTGCGAACGTCCCCACCGCACCGGGTCGGCGCGGTGGGACGCCCCACGACCGGCCGCTGGCAGCCGCCGGGGGGGGATCGCTGCACCGTGACTGACACCGAACCTCGCCGGGCACGCTGGACCCGCGTCCAGGCCCGTCGCCGCGCGGTGTTGCCCGCTGTCGCGGTGTTCGTGCTGGCATCCCTCGGCGTGCTGGTCGCGGCGGGGTCCGAGGAGCCGCCGCCAGCCGCCGCCGTCGCCGACCCCTCCCACAGCGGCAGCGGTGAGGACCTCACCGAGGACCCCGCCGGTGCTGAGTCCGCGACCGCCATCGACCGCACCCTTGCTCGGTCGCCGCGCACCGTGGCGATCAGCTCCGTTGGCGGTCTGCCCGACGGATTGGCCGCCACCGTCACCGCTGAGCCGGGCATCGAAGGGATCTCGGTGGTCCGGGGCGCGACCCTTGGGCTGATCCGCACGCTCGACTCCGACGACGAGGTGGTGGACGAGCTCCCCGCCGGCTGGCGCTTCCCGCTGGAGGTCCTGGCCGTCGAGCCCGCCAGCTACCACGCGGTGCTCGGCGTCGAGGAGGTCCTGAGCCTCGGCCCCGACGAGGGGCTCCTGAGCGAGAGCTCCGCCGAGGTGCGGCGGCTCGGCCCCGGTGGCCAGCTCTGGTTCCGCGACGGGACGCGCATCACCGTGGCCGGGGTCCTGCCCGACGAGGTGCTCGGGGCGGGCGAGCTGGTGGTCGCCACCGACGGTCCGCTGCCGATCTCCACCGAGCGCTACCTGCTCGCCCGCACGGTCGTGCCCGTCGATGACCGTGACCGCGAGCGGCTGCTCGAGCTCGCCGGACCCCGCGCCGCCGTAGACGTCGGCGGCGAGGTCCCGGTGCTCCGGCACGCCGCCGGGGTCATGCCGCCGGCCCGACTGAAGGTGCACTTCGGCGAGTTCGCCTACACCGACGGCCCGGGGCGCTGGATCCACCAGGGTGCGACCTGGCTCCGGGAGTACTACGCCGAGGAGTCCGTCCCGATCCTCGGGGAGACCGAGTGCCACCGCGACATGTTCCCGCCGCTCCGGGCGGCGATGCAGGAGCTCGTTGACCGTGGACTGGCACACCTTGTGGACGCGGACGACTACGGCGGCTGCTGGGCACCCCGGACCCAAGGCTCGGCGGCGTTGTCCAGCCACGCCTGGGGGGTCGCGGTCGATCTGAACGTCGCCGGGAACCACTACGGCGCGGAACCGACGATGCCCGAGGAGATCGTCGAGGTCATGGCAGCCCACGGGTTCGCCTGGGGCGGTGACTGGCCGGTGCCCGACGGCATGCACTTCGAGCTGGTCGTGGACCGCGACCTCGCCAGCGCCGTGGAGTGACCCACGCCACCGACCCCACCGCACCGCACCGCCGCACCGCCGCACCGCCGCACCGCACCGCCGCAACGCCGCACTGGACACCGCCGGCCGGGCAGCCGGCGCAGCGGGGGCGTGGGGCGGGAACGCGGACATCCGCGACCGGCAGCTCACCCCACGCCGCCAAGGTGGAGGCCGCGGGGTGGAGAACCGGACATCCACGACCGCCAGGCCACCCCGCACCGCCGCAACGCCGCACTGGACACCGCCGGCCGGGCAGCCGGCGCAGCGGGGGCGTGGGGCGGGAACGCGGACATCCACGACCGGCAGGCCACCCCACACCGCCAAGGTGGAGGCCGCGGGGCGGAGAACCGGACATCCGCGACCGCCAGGCCACCCCGCACCGAACTCCGCGCCATCGACCGGCGCTCGACACCGCCGCCCACGCGCCAGCCCGCCAGCCCGCCAGCCGGCGCCAACCAGCCGGCGCCAGCCAGCCGACCAGCCCGCCACCCAGCCAGCCGGCCGACCAGCCCGCCACCCAGCCAGCCGGCCGACGAGCCGCTCAGCCGGTCTCGTCCGCTCGGCCCGTCTCGGTCGCAGGGCGTGCCTCGCGCAGCGCCGTGACGACCCGCTGCGCCGTCGGATGGGCGGGCAGGTCATCGAGCAGGACCGGCAGCGGAAGGCGCCAGTTGTCGGGTCGCTGGTGGGCGTCGGTCCCGGGCACGTTGATGCGGTGGGTGGTGCCCAGCGCGTCCTCGAGCTGGGCGACGACGACGTCGCAGCCCGCCCCACCGAGGAGCCGCGCAGCAGCCACGCAGGCGTCCTCGACGCTGGCCTCCCAGGCCACCCCGGCCCGGCGGGCCAGATCGCCGCGCATGCGCTCGATGCGCTCGGTGTCGACGTGGGCGCCGACCTCGCGCAGGACGTCGAGGTCGGCGCGGCTCCACAGGCCGCCGATCGACGGCAGATCGTGGGTCGAGATCGACCCCAGCCCACGCCGATCCCACTGCGCCGGCTCCTGCTCCTCGAACCACAGCACCCGGTAGCGCAGCATGCCGCGGCCCACGAGGTCCTCACGCACCCCGTCCATCACGGTGCCGAGGTCCTCACCGACGACGTAGGCGCCGGCCCGGTGCGCCTCCAGGGCGAGGATGTCCAGCAGCGGCCCACGATCCTGGTTGACGTAGGTGCCCGACCTCGGGCCGGCTGGTGGGATCCAGAACAGGCGGTACAGCCCCAGCACGTGGTCGATGCGCAGTGCCGCGGCGTGCCGGAAGGCGGAGCGCAACGTCTCGATGAAGGGGCGGTAGGCGACCTGCCGGAGCTTCCACGGCACGAAAGCCGGCACCAGCCAGTCCTGGCCGTCGGGGCCGAGCTCGTCGGGCGGCGCCCCGACCGTGGTGTCGGCGGCGAACACGTCCTGCCACTCCCACGCGTCGGCGCCCTCGGGGTCCACGCCGATCGGCAGGTCACGCAGCAGGGGGGCGGCGGCCCCGGCGACCCGGAGCTGCTCGTCCAGCAGCCACTGCAGCCAGGTGTGGAACCGCAGCCGGTCGGCGTGCTCCTCGGCAACCGCGGCGACCGCGGCCCCCCGCGGGTCACGCAGCTCCGCCGGCCACCGGCGGAAGCCGCCGCCGTGCAGTTCGCTGAGGGTCTCGAAGGTGGCGAAGCGCTGCAGCGACTCACCCTGCTCGGCGACGAAGGCCAGGTAGCCGGGATCCTGCTCGTCCCGGCCGCCTCGCTCCCACAGCTGCTCCATGACGGCCAGCTTGGCCGCCACCACCTGGCGGCGGTCGATCCGCTCGCCGTCGCCCCTGGCCAGCGTCGCCAGACGGTCGAGCTCGTCGGCGTCGAGCTGCTCCACGCCGGGGACCTGGTCGACGGCGAGGTACAGCGGGTCCCGGAACCGCCGCGATGACGGGAAGTAGGGGCTGTCCTCGCGCTCCTCCTCGTTGACCACCGCATCGACCGGGTTGACCAGCAGGGCCCGGGCACCCTGCTCGACCGACCATGCCCCCAGTCGACGCAGGTCGTCCAGGTCCCCGACCCCCCAGCTGCGCCGCGACCTGACGGAGTACAGCTGCAGGGACCATCCCCAGATCCGCTCCGGGTGCGCGGGCGCGACCCCGGGGCTCGAGATGATCGTGGTCGTGATGCCGTCGTCCCGGTGCAGCCGGTGGTAGCCGAGCGGGAGGTCGGCGGGCAGCGGCCCGTCGACGCGCACCCGTGTCCCGTCCTCGAGCTCCAACTCCCCGGCCGGGACCCACTCCCCCCGGTTGGGGCCGGTGACCACCACGGCGTCGCGGCCGTCGGGCACGGGCTGCCCAGGCTCGAGGTCCATGGCCGCCAGCAGCTGCGCCGCCGCCTCCTCGCTCAACCGGTAGTGGTTCCCGAACGCGTCGTAGTAGGACGTCCAGATCCCCAGCGCCTCGAGCTGACCGTGGTCCACCTCACCGCTCCTTGACGTACAACGCGACCGGGAACCCCTCGAGCAACGCCGAGACGGGCTGCGGCCCACCGCGCACCCGACGACCGGCCAGGACGTCGAGGTGGTCGCCGTCGGGCAGGGTCAGGGTGGTGTCACCGAGGTCGAGGGCGCCGGCCGATCCCGCCAGCTGACCGACCCGACAGGGAGCGATCGCGATCGCCCCGCCCCCGCGGACACACGCCCACACCTGACGGGCGTCGCGACCGCGGGCGACCAGGGGCTGGAAGCTCGCGTCGGGACCCAACAGGTCGGGCCGGCGGCGACGCAGCCGCAGCGCCTGGCGGATCACCCACAGCTTGGCCCGCCCGTCCTCCATCGAGGCCAGCAGAGCAGCCGCCAGCTCCGGTGAGGGTTCGACGCCATCGAACGCAGCCGCCAGCGCGGCGAGCGCGTCGTGGTCGACCGGGCGGCGGTTGTCGGGGTCGACCAGCGACCGGTCCCAGACCTCGGTCCCCTGGTAGGTGTCGGGGACACCGGGCGCGGTCAGCTTGGTCAGCGTCATGGCCAGGGAGGTCACCGCCCCCGCCTCGGCGATGGCCGCCACCGCCTCCTCGATCGCCGCGACCAGCGCCGGGTCACCGGTCAGGGCCCGGGCGTACCGCTCCAGCGAGCCCTCGTAGGCGGTGTCGGGGGTCAGCCAGTTGGTGGCCTCCTTGCCCTCCCGGGCGGCCTTCACCAGGTAGGCGGAGAGCCGCTCGGCGTCGATCGGCCAGGCACCGACGGCGGTCTGCCAGGC
>SLQK01000037.1 GCA_007131525.1 Nitriliruptoraceae bacterium
GCCATGTTCACCGGATCCTTGGCCGAGCTGAAGGGCGGGGCGTAGCCGAGCTCGAGCTCCTCGAGGTCGAACACGGTCAGCCCGGCCTGCAGCGCGGTCGCCAGCACGTCGAGCCGCTTGTCCACCCCGTCGAACCCGACGATCCCGGCGCCGAGGATCCGGCCGGTGTCGGGGGCGAACAGCAGCTTGAGGTGCATCGCCGCCGTCCCCGGGTAGTAGCCGGCGTGACCCGAGGGGTGCAGCTGGACCCGTTCGAAGGGGATGCCGGCCGCCTCGAGCTGCCGCTGGTTCGCGCCGACCCCGCCGGCCACCAGGTCGAACACCTTCACGATCCCGGTCCCCTGCACGGGCCCGAAGGTGGTGGGACGGCCGCACATGTTGTCGGCCACCACCCGCCCCTGCCGGTTGGCCGGGCCCGCCAGCGGGATCAGCCAGGGGCCGGGCAGCACCGCGTGCCGGACCTCGATCGCGTCCCCGGCCGCGTAGACGTCGGGCAGGTTGGTCCGCAGGTGCTCGTCGACCGCGATGCCGCCGCGGGGCCCGAGCTCCACACCCGCGGCGACCGCCAGGGCCGTGTTGGGGCGCACCCCGGCGGACAGCATCACGAGGTCGGCGACCAGCTCGGTCCCGTCAACCAGCGTCACCCGGAGCCGGCCGTCGTCGGTCTCGGCGAAGGCCGAGGCCCCGACACCGAGGTGGAGCGCCACCCCGTGGGCGCGCAGGTGTGCCTCCATGGCGCTGGTCAGCTCGCGGTCCAGAGGCGGCATCAGCTGGTCGGCGAGCTCGACGAGCGTGACCTGCCGGCCGCGGTGGTGCAGGTTCTCGGCCATCTCCAGCCCGATGTAGCCGCCGCCGATCACGACCGCATGGGTGACCTCGGGCGTGCCGTCGGGCCCGACGGCGTCCACGGCGGCCTTGATGGCGTCCATGTCGGCCATGCGCCGCAGCACGTGCACCTTGGGATGGTCGATGCCGGGCAGCGGCGGGATCACCGGTACCGCCCCCGGGCACAGGGCCAGCCGGTCGTAGTGGTGCTCCTCCTCCACCCCGGTGGCCACCGTCCGGGTGCGCACGGTTCGCCGGGCGGCATCGATCGCGACCACCTCGGTGCCGGTGCGGACATCGAGGTCGAGGGAGGCGCGCAGGCTCTCGGGGGTCTGCAGCAGGAGCCGGTCCCGGTCCTCGATGACCTCGCCGATGTGGTAGGGCAGCCCGCAGTTGGCGAAGGAGACGTACTCGTCGCGTTCGAACACGACGATGTCGGCGGTCTCGTCCAGCCGCCGAGCCCGAGCGGCGGTGGACATCCCGGCGGCGACGCCGCCCACGATCACGATCCTCACTGGTCGCCCTCCTCGGCCCCTCGTCGCGGCCCGTCGTCGCTGCCCCTCGTCACAGCCGGTCCTCGTCACAGCCGGTCCTCGCGGCCCGTCGTCGCTGCCCCGGGACGCTACCCCCGAGTGCAGCCGGTCAGGGGGCCGGGAGCTGGACGGTCACGAGCAGACCCCCGAGCGAGCTCGTCGACAGGTCCAGGGTCCCGCCGTGGGCGGCCACGATCCGCGCGCACAGCGGCAGACCCAGCCCGGCACCGGGTGTGGCCGCCGCCGGACCCCGCTCGAAGGACCGCAGCACGCGGGCACGATCCGCGGCGGCGATGCCGTCGCCGTTGTCGGCGACCGTGAGCACGACCGTGTCCCCGGAGCGGTGGCCACGGATCGTGACGATCGGGCGGCGGTCGACTGGCACGTGGCGGACGACGTTGCAGACCAGGTTCTGCACGACCTCGACGAGCCGGACCTCGTCACCCAGCACGGTCGGCAGCGTGCCCACGTCGACCTCGACGTCACGCTCCTGCAACGGGCCGGCCAGGTGCTCGATCGCAGCCGCGACGACCCGGTCGAGCGGCAGGGGAACGGGGTCGCCGATCTCCCTGCCGGCGGCGGCGTAGGCCAGCAATCGGTCGATCATCGCGGCCATCCGCCGGGTCGCGGCCACCGCCCGATCCAGGATCTCGGCTCGGCGCGGCTCGTCGAGCCCGGAGGCTTGGAGCAGGCTCAGCATGCCCTGGACCGTGGTCAGCGGCGCCTTGAGATCATGGGAGACCGCACCGGCGAAGGCGGTCAGCTGCTCGTTGGCTGCGGCGAGCTGCACGGCCGACTGCCTGACCCGCTCCATGGTCCGGCGCTCCTCGGCGTGCGCGAGGAGCTCGGCGAACACCCCCAGCAGCTCGAGATCCTGCTCATCCCAGGTCCGGGGGCCGTCGACGACGTCGAAGCCGACGAAGCCCACGCACGCGCCGTCGCTCATCAGCGGCAGCGTCACCAGAGCGGTGATCTGCTGCGCGAGCAGCTGGTCGCGCTCGGCGGGCTCGAGCGTGGGATCGGTCGTGTCCGTCCGCAAGACCGGCTGCCCCGCTTGGTGGCTGGTGACCCAGTCCTGCAGCTGCGCGACGCTGACCTGCTGGAGCTCGTCGATGACCGACCGCACCCCCGGCGCGCACCACTCGTGGGTGTTGGTCGCGGTCTGCCGGTCCCAGTCGTAGGTGAACAGGTAGCTGCGCCCGACGCCGCTCAACTCGCCGATCGTGCGCAGGGTGTCGTCGATCGTCTCGTCGAGGCGCTCCAGGGGGACGCTGACGAAGTCGACGGCGAGGTCGAGGAGCGCCCGCTCGACGGATGGCGGCTCAGGACCGGCATCGGCGCAGCCGACGTCACCGACCCCCCCGGCCTGCTCCGGCGCGTCCACGGCGGTTCCCCCCAAGCTCGCTCGTCCTGCCAGGGCACCGGCGCCGCAGCCGTCGCCAGCCGCGCCACCGGTCCCATCACCGGCCCCATCACGCGAACCGCAACCGTCACCAGCCGGGCCACCGGCACGCGGCGGCCGACACACGGCGGTGGCGGTGGCGACACGCAGCGTGACGTGGCCAGCACCCTCGAGCGTCCACGCTACACGGAGCGTGTGACCAACACGCTAGGTTCCGCCGCGCAGCCGCCACAGGAGGTCCTCGGTGGCCGACGCCGGGGTCGAGAAGCTACTGCGCTGGTCGGTGTGGGGCGCGGTGGCGTTCGCCGTCCTCGCGCTCGTCTGGGGGTTCCTGGCCAGGTCCCAGATGATCGTGTTCGACGGGATGTACTCCGCCATCAGCGTCGGCCTCTCCGCCCTGTCGTTGGTCGCCTACCGCGCGGTCCAGCGCGGTCCCGATGAGCGCTACCCCTTCGGCCGCGACGTGATGGGCTCGCTGGTCATCGTCGTGAAGGGGGTGGCGATCGCCGCCCTGTGCCTGTACGCGCTGACCGGCGCGGCGCTGGACATCATCGCCGGTGGTCGCGCGGTCGCGGTCGGCGCCGCCGCGACCTACGCGGCCGTGGCCACGCTGGGCTGCGCGCTGATGGTCGTCGTCCTGCGGCGCGGGAGCCGTCGTGGGAGCGAGCGCTCGGA
>SLQK01000159.1 GCA_007131525.1 Nitriliruptoraceae bacterium
TCGACCCCGCAGATCCCGGCGAGGTGCAGGAGGCCGCCCGGGCCGCCCACCTCGACGCGGCGATCCGCGCGGAGCTCGGCCGGGAGGGTGCCGCCCGGGCCGCGCGGCTCGGGGACGATCTGCTCGCCGAGGCCGGCGTGCCCGCGCACCTGCGCCGCCCACCGATGCGCACCCGGTATCCCCGCTGGGGCTGGCGGGAGGCGGTGCGGGTCGCGGTGACCCGGCGCATGACCACGCCGCAGTACCTCGTGCTGTACCGCCGTGCGGCCTGGCACCGGGCCCGGGCGGCGGTCACGGGCAACCGCGTCGAGTTCCAGGGGATGCTGTTCACGGGCAAGCGGGTCGAGCTGCGTGCCCGGCCCGGGCACGGGCGGCTGGTCATCGGTCCCTGGTGCTGGATCGGCAACGACAACAAGCTGCGCTCCCACGAGGGGCAGCTCACCGTTGGCGCCAAGGTCGTCCTCGGCCGGGACAACGTCGTGAACAGCTACCTCGACGTCGAGATCGGGGACGCCTCGATCCTCGCGGACTGGATCTACGTCTGCGACTTCGACCACCGCATCGCACGCCTGGACATGCCCATCAAGGACCAGGGCATCGTCACCTCGCCCACCCGGATCGGCGGGGACGTGTGGATCGGGGAGAAGGCCAGCGTGCTGCGGGGCGTCGACATCGGGCAGGGCGCGGTGGTCGCCAGCCACTGCCTGGTCAACCGAGACGTGCCGCCCTTCGCGATCGCGGTCGGGGTCCCGGTCCGGGTCGTCAAGTCGCGGTTGCCGGCCGGCATGGACCCCGAGGAGGCGGCGGCGCTGGTGCGTGACGGGCGGCCGATCCCGAGCGATCCACTGGGCACCTGAGGCGATCCGCAGTGGCCGTCCGGCCCCGATCCCTGCGCGCCAGTCGACCACCCATGTGCGGGCCGTAAGACCCTGCGCAGCTGATCGGTCTCCGCGCAGGATCGAGACGCCCTCGCCGCACAGCGCCATCTAGGGTCCAGCCTGCTCAGCCGCCACCGCGGGGAGGAGTGCCAACCCCCGGGGGCGGCCTCCTCGGCCGTCCGCGCGCGCGGCCCGCTGAACAGCTTGGGAGGACCCAGATGATGCATGGGCTCGACACCGAGACCCTGGAGATGACGCTCGCGGCGATCAGCGACTTCGCCGGGAACGAGCTGACCGACGAGCGGCTCATCGAGCTCGACGAGGCCGACGAGTACCCGGCGGATCTGATCCGCCGGATGTGCAGCGACGAGCTGGGGATCCAGCTGCTGTTCATCGCCGAGGAGCACGGCGGCATGGGCGGGAGCGCCTACGACGTCTACCGGGTCTGCGAGCGGATGGCCCGCATCGACCTCGGTGTCGCCACCTCGGTGCTGGCGACCTTCCTCGGCAGCGACCCGATCCTGATGGGCGGCACCGACGAGCAGCAGCACCGCTGGATGAGCCGGATCGCCAACGAGGGCCTGCTCATGGCCTACGGCGCCACCGAGGCCGAGGCCGGCAGCGACCTCGGCTCGCTCAAGACCGTCGCCGTGCCCGTCACCGAGGACGGCGAGGTGGTGGGCTACCGGATCACCGGCCAGAAGCAGTGGATCTCCAACGGTGCGGTCGCCGACCTGTACTCGATCCTGGCCAACACCGACAAGGGTCCGACCTGGTTCATCCTCGAGAAGGGGCTGGAGGGCTTCTCGGCCGCGGCGCCGGAGAACAAGCACGGCATCCGCCTGTCGAACACCGCAGCGCTCTACCTCGACGACGTCCACGTCGGCGCCGACGCGCTGGTCGGCACCGAGCTCGGCCAGGGGCTCGTCCAGGCTCAGCAGGTGTTCGGCTACACCCGCCTGATGGTGGCTGCCTTCGGGCTCGGTGGTGGCTGGGAGGCGCTCGATCGGGCGATCGCCTACTCGCGTGAGCGCATCCAGGCTGGCGGCCCGCTGTCGGAGAAGCAGGGCTACACCCACAAGCTGATCGTGCCCCACGCGCTGCGGCTCGAGGCGGGCCGTGCCTACATCGAGGAGACCGCCGAGCGGATCGACGAGGGCACCCACGGTCACCTCAACACCGAGGGAGCCATCGCGAAGTACGTCGCGACCGAGGCCGGCAACGACGCGGCCGACGCGGCGATCCAGGCGCTGGGTGGGTACGGCTACACCCACGACTACATGGTGGAGAAGATCCGGCGGGACGTGCGCATCACCACGATCTACGAGGGCACCTCGGAGATCATGGAGATGACCATCTCCCGGGACCGCTGGCAGGAGCACCTCAAGTCCCGCGGCGCCTACTACCACGACCAGGCGAGCGAGCTCGAGCGCACCCACGCCGCCCACCCGCGGATCGGCGCGGACCTCGCCGCGCTGGCGCACCACGCGCTCGCCGAGGTGCTGGAGGCGGCGCGCGTCGGTCGGCTCACCCGTAACCAGCACGTGCTGTTCAAGCTCGGCGAGCTGATGGCGGAGACCGAGGCCTCGGCCGCGCTCGTGCGGCGCGCCGCCCGCGCCGCCGAGGGCGGACTCCCGCCGAAGGCCGATGCGCGCTTCGACGCCGGCGGGATCGCTGACGTCAGCCGGGCGCATGCCCGGCGGGTGGCCCGGCAGGTCGCCGCCGAGGGCGTCGCGCTGATCGTGGCCGCCGACGACACCGTTGACGCGGCGGCGCTGCGGGCGGCGACCGGCGCCGACAAGGTGCTCACAGCCCAGGCCGGTGGGCTCGCCGACATGGACCGGGTCGCCGACCTGATCTACGGGCGGGCGTGAGCGGGACGTCTCGCGCTCGTGAGCCGATGCTCGCGAGCGCGCGGACCTGACCAGCACCACAGCGAGGATGCACGGGGGAGCGGGAGGCAACGACGTGGAGCCAGTAGCGATCATCGGCGTGAGCGCGGTGCTGCCGGACGCACCCGATGCGGCGGCCTTCTGGGCCAACGTGTCAGGCGGCCGGTACTCCATCAGCGAGGTCGAGCCGGACCGCTGGGACCCGGCGCTGTACTACGAGCCGGAGCCGGCGCCCGACAAGACCTACTCGAAGATCGGTGGCTGGTGCCGCGATTGGGAGTGGGACCCGATGGGCTGGCGGATGCCGATCCCGCCGAAGGTGTCGGATGCGATGGACGACGCCCAGAAGTGGGCGATCAACTGCACGCGGGAGCTGCTCGCCGATCATGGCAAGGAGATCGACCGCGAGCGCACCGCGGTGATCGTCGGCAACGCGATGGGCGGCGAGAAGCACTACGAGACCAACCTGCGGGTCTCAGCGCCGGAGATCGTGCGCTTCCTGCAGCACACCGAGTCCTTCGGCGCGCTGTCGGCCGACGCGCAGCAGCGGATGGCGGCCGAGCTCGTCGCGACCATGGGGGCTGCGCTCCCGCCGGTCACCGAGGACTCGATGCCGGGTGAGCTCGGCAACGTGCTGGCCGGGCGGATCGCCAACCTGTTCAA
>SLQK01000321.1 GCA_007131525.1 Nitriliruptoraceae bacterium
CGGCCATCCGGTAGATCGTGGAGGCATCCACGTCCAGCAGGTCCTGGACCTGCTGGGTGGTGAGGAACCCGGACGCCATCAGTGGTGCTCCTGCCGTCTGTGCTGCTTGTGCAGCTCCTGCAGGATGCATCTCCTGCAGGAGCTGCTACTAGGGCCGTTCGGCAGCAGGCCCCGGGCCCGACGGCCCCTCCCCGCGCCCCCGGCACGGCAGCGATGCGAGAAGCAGCGGATAGCTGCTGCCTCTCGCACCTCAGCCCTGTCAACCAGCGTGGCTCACCCCAGGCGGTCGAGAAGCAGCGGATACTGGCTGGTTCTCGCGCCTCGGCCCGGTCGCCGGGCCGCCGGGCCCCCAGAGGGTCAGAGAAGCAGCAGATACCCGCTGCTTCTTGCAGGCATGGAGTGCTCAAGACCTGCAACCTGTGGCCGCTGTCGCTACGGAGCCGCCCGCCCGAGGCCATGGAGCATCCGCGCTGGCAGGTTCTGGGTGCCCCGTCCGCAGCATCGAGCGCGACCGCCGATCGCCGACCGCCGACCGCCGCGGCGCCCACCAACCCAGGCGACCAGGCGCACGCCCCGAGGGTCAGCCGCGCCGGCCGACCCCGCCGCGGCGGCGGAGCTCGATGGCCGGGCAGCGGTCCATGACGACGTCCAGCCCCGCCGCACGCGCGCGGTCGGCAGCGGCGTGATCGATCACCCCCAGCTGCAGCCACACGGCCCCGACCCCTCGGGCGATCGCCTCGTCGACGTGGGCCCCCGCTCGATCCGCGCGCCGGAAGATGTCAACGACATCGATCTCCACCTCCTCCGGCACCGACGCGAGGTCGGGGTAGGCCCGCCGGCCCAGCACCTCGTCCACGCCCGGACGGATCGGGATCACCTCGTAGCCGTGGTCGAGCAGCGTCCGCAGCACCCCGTGACTCGGCCGCCACGGCGACGGGGACGCACCCACCATCGCGACCACCCGCGCCCGGTCCAGGATCCGATCGGCGGTGGCGGTCACCTCGTCGCGGCGGTGCATGCGCAGGCTCCTGACAGACGGCCCAGCACGCTACCGCCCACGGCGACTACGGTCGCCGCACGCCGCGTCGGGAGGCCGCCGTGACCCGCACCGTGATCCGGACCTGCCCGCTGTGCGAGGCCACCTGCGGGCTCAGCATCGAGCTCGACGACGCCGATCGGGTCGTGGCCGTGCGCGGCGACGCCGAGGACGTGTTCAGCGCCGGCTACCTCTGCCCCAAGGGTGCGACCATCGGCGAGCTCGAGGCCGACCCCGACCGGCTGACCGCACCGCGGGTCCGCCGTGACGGCCGGCTCGTCGAGGCCAGCTGGGAGGAGGCCTTCGAGGAGGTCGCCACCCGGCTGCACGCGATCCAGGCCGAGCACGGCCCCGACGCGGTGGCGATCTACCTCGGCAACCCGAACGTGCACACCCTCGCCGGGCAGCTCTACGTCCGCCCGCTGGCCAGGGCGCTGAGGACCACCAACGTCTACTCCGCCTCCAGCGTGGACCAGCTGCCCAAGCACGTCAGCTGCGGCTACCTCTTCGGCGACCCGCTGGCCATCCCGGTGCCCGACCTCGACCGCACCGACCTGCTGGTGGTGCTCGGCGGCAACCCGCGGGTGTCCAACGGCTCGCTGATGACCGCGCCCGACCTGCCCGGCCGGCTCACTGCCCTGCGCCGTCGCGGTGGCCGCCTGGTCGTGGTCGACCCCGCCCGGACCCGCACGGCCGAACGGGCCGATGTCCACCTCGCCGTCCGACCTGGCACCGACGCGCTGCTGCTGTTCGCCGTGGTGCACACCCTCGCCGAGGAGGGGCTGGTCGACGTCGGCGACCACCTCGGCGACCATGTCGCAGGGGTCGACGAGGTGGTCGCGCTGGCGGCCCCCTTCGCACCCGAACGGGTGGCATCGGCCTGCGGGATCGACGCGTCGGCGATCCGCTCGCTCGCACGGGAGCTGGCCGCGGCGGACCGGGCGGTGGTCTACGGCCGGCTCGGCACGAGCACGGTGGCCTTCGGCACCACCACCTCGTGGCTGGTGGACGTGGTCAACGTGCTCACCGGCAACCTCGACCGTCCCGGCGGGGCGATGTTCCCCCTGCCGGCCCACCACCGGCCACCTCGACGACCCTTCCGCCACGCCCGCCGCCACAGCCGGGTCCGCGGGCTCCCCGAGGCGATCGGCGAGTTCCCGGTCGCCACCCTCTACGACGAGATCGTCACCCCCGGCGAGGGGCAGGTCCGCGCGCTCATCACCGTCGCCGGCAACCCGGTGCTATCGACCCCCGACGGCGGCCGGCTGGACGCGGCGATCGCCGGGCTGGACCTGGTCGTGGCCGTGGACCCCTACATCACCGCCACCTCCCGGCACGCCCACGTCGTGCTGCCGCCGCCGCGGATCCTGCAGCGCGGCCACTACGACCTGGCGTTCAGCGGGCTGGCGATCCGCAACATCGCCAACCACTCTTCCGCCGCGGTGCCCCTGGAGGATGGCCAGCTGGATGAGTGGGAGATCCTGCTGACCCTCGCCGCGATCGCGCTCGGCCAGTCGCCCCCCATCGAGGTGGACGCCGCCGACGCCTTCGTGCTGCACCAGGCCCTCGAGGCGGTGGTGGCCGACCCGGCGGCGAGGCTCGTGACCCGCGAGGTCGAGGAGCTGCGGACCCAGCTGGCCGGCCGCCGGGGCCCCGAGCGGCTGCTGGACCTGCTGCTCCGCGCCGGCCCCTACGGCGACGGGTTCGGCAGCCACGAGGGCGGGCTGTCGTTGGCGCGGCTCGAGGCGAACCCCCACGGCATCGACCTCGGGCCGCTCACCCCGCGTGTCCCCGCGGTCCTGACCACCACATCGGGCCGGATCGAGCTGGCGCCCGAACCGATCGTGGCCGACGTGGCCCGGCTCGAACGCCACCTCGAGGTGGTGGGGAGCGACGGCGCTGGGCAGACCACCGGCGCGGTCGTCGACGGCGCTGGGCAGACCACCGGCGCGGCGCAGACCACCGGCGCTGCGACCACCAACGGCCTCGTGCTCATCGGTCGCCGCCACCTGCGCACCAACAACTCCTGGTCCCACAACGTGGCAGGGCTGGCGAAAGGCCAGCAGCTGTGCACGCTCCGCATCCACCCCGACGACGCGGCCGCACGAGGGCTGGCCGACGGGGTCGCTGCGGTGGTCCGCTCGGCGGCCGGCGAGGTCACCGTGCCCGTGGAGGTCACCGATGCGCTGCGCCCCGGGGTGGTCAGCCTGCCCCACGGCTTCGGCCACGACCTCGACGGCGTAGAGCTGACGGTGGCCCGCGACGCCGGCGGTGCCAACAGCAACGTCCTCGCCGACCGCCACCTCGTCGACCCGATCAGCGGCAACGCCGTCCTCAACGGCCTGGACGTCGAGGTGGTGCCGGCGTGACCTCCTCCGCGACCCG
>SLQK01000149.1 GCA_007131525.1 Nitriliruptoraceae bacterium
GCCCGGTGTCGACCGCTTCGAGGCGCGCTTCCGCTTTCGATTTCGCGAGGAGGACTCGAAGGGCTTCGAACTTGTCCTGCGCGCGCGCGACGGCGCCACGACGGGCGATCTTGTTGTCGGCTTCGGCGCTTCCGCGGTGGAGTGCGCAAGCCGGGATTTAACCCCGGCCTTGTCCGCCCGCGCCTTCGCCCGTGCGGCCCGCGCCTCCGCCTGCCGCTTGCGCCGCGCCGCCACCCGAGGATCGACGTCCCCATCCTCCTCGGCCGCCGCCTCCGGCGCCGCCGGCTCAGCAGGCGCCGGCTCAGCAGCCGCAGGAGCCGCCGCGGGGGCCTCAGCCGGTGGGGCGTCGCTCACGGCGGGTCCGCCCGCGGCCTCCTTGGCCTTGTCGGCACGGGCGCGGGCCTTGGCAGCCCGGGCCTCGGCCTGCCGCTTGCGTCGCTCCTCGGCCTTGGCCTTGGCGCGAGCCGCGGGGTCCTCCTCGGTCACCGCCGCCGCAGGGGCGTCCGCCGCGCCGGCGTCCTCGGTGGTGGCAGCCGCCTCCGGCGGCGGTGTCGTGGCCGCCGCCGGTTCCGGCTCGGCCTCGATCGCGGGCACGGGGGGAGCGTTGACGGCCTTGGCCTGCTCCGCCATCGCCTTGTCGAGCTCGTAGGGGCCGGGAGCGTCACCGATCGAACGCTCACGCTCGATCTTGTTGCCGTCCTCGTCCAGCTCGACGGGCTCGGCGACACCGGGCCACGGCTTGGCCACCCGGGCGGCGAGATGGAAGTCCTTGCGCAGCGGCCAGCCCTCGAAGTTCTCCACCGTGAGGATGCGCGGCTCGAGCCCCGGATGCCCCGTGAAGTCGATGCCGAACATGTCGTAGGTCTCGCGCTCCATCCAGTCGGCCCCGCGGTACACCTCGGTGATCGAGGGCAGGGAGGGCGCCTCCCGCCCACCGTCGCACCTGGCCCTGAGCGCGATCCGGTTGCCGGTGGAGGTGGAGTACAGCACCGCGACGACGTCGAACCCGTCCTCCCGGGCGTCGATGCCGAACAGCGAGTCGAACAGGTCGTAGGCCAGGAGACGCTCGTCACGGCAGCGGCGCGCGGCCTCGAGCCAGCCCTCGGGTGCGATCCACAGCGTGAACACGCCGTACTCGGTCACCGCCCGCTGGACGTGATCGCCGAGGCGGTCACGCAGCAGCTCCTCGGTCTCCTCGGGCGTGAGCGCGCGGCCTCGATGGGCGAGGACCTCGCTCACGCGCCCCCCTCCAGTGCCAGGGGCGCGTGGGCTCCCAGGGTGACCGGGTCCATGCGGCGACCCGCGATCCGGTCCTTGAGCGACTCGTTCTGGATCCGGTCCTGTAACGCGATGATGCCGTCGAGGAGCGCCTCAGGCCGGGGCGGGCAGCCCGGCACGTAGACATCGATCGGGATGATCTGGTCCACACCCTTGGTGACCGAGTAGCTGTCCCAGTAGGGACCACCGCAGTTGGCGCAGGAGCCGAAGGAGATCGTGTACTTCGGCTCGGGCATCTCCTCGTAGAGCCGCTTGACGGCCGGGGCCATCTTGTCGGTCAACGTCCCCGACACCACGAGCAGGTCGGCCTGACGGGGCCCATGCGCGAAGGGGATGACCCCGTGCCGGATGAAGTCGTGCCGTGAGGTGGACGCGGCGATGAACTCGATCGCGCAGCAGGCGAGACCGAAGTTGTAGCACCACAGCGAGTACTTCCGGCCCCAGTTGAACACGTACTTGACCGGCTTGGGTAGCTCGACCTGGTCCATCAGTCCCACGTGAGGACCCCTTTCTTCCAGGCGTAGGCGAGACCCTCCAGCAGTGTCCCGATGAACAGGAACATGGCGACGAGCGCGAAGACGGGCGAGATGCGGGTGGTGGCGTCGAGGTCACCGATGATGACCGCCCAGGGGAAGAGGAAGATCGCCTCGACGTCGAAGATGACGAACAGGAAGGCGAAGATGTAGTACCGGATGTTCGTCTGGGACCAGCCCACACCCAGGGCTTCGACCCCGCACTCGTAGGTGGTGAGCTTCTGCGGGGAGGGGACCGATGGCCGCATGAGACGGTTGACGGTCATGATCACCGCGTAGAGCAGGCACCCGACGACCACGAAGATCGCCAGCGTCCCCCACTGCTCGAAGGTGCTCACCCGGTCCTCCCGGCGTCGCCGCCGCCCCACCCGCTGCCGACCGCCGCGGGCTGGCCGTGGCGGGACGGGGTCGTCATCTCGGGTCGCTACACGGCGGAGCGCTGGCACGGGCCGCTCGCGTGCTGGTCCGACACCTGTGGGAGCGTGCCGGGCCGAGCCCGCCGCAGTGCGCGACGCGGCCCGTCACCGGGCCGCGTGCCCGATGCTAGCAACCGTCCGGACACCGGCCCAACGGCGGTGGTCGCACGGCCGGGCCTTGCGGGCTCAGGCCAACCGCCATCGCACGGGTGCGGCCCCCTGCGCGGCCAGCAGGTCGTTCGCGCGGCTGAAGGGTCGGGAACCGAAGAAACCCCGGTCGGCGGACATGGGCGAGGGGTGCGCCGACTCGATGGTCGGCGTCGCACCGAGCCGGTGCGCCAGGGACCTGGCGTCACGTCCCCACAGGATCGCCACCAGCGGTCGGTCGCGGCCGACCAGCGCCTCGATGGCCCGATCGGTGACCGCCTCCCAGCCGCGACCACGGTGGGAGGCCGGGGCCCCGGGCCGCACGGTCAGGCACCGGTTCAGCAGCAGCACGCCCTGGTCGGCCCAGGGGGACAGATCACCGTTGGGCGGGGTGGGGACATCGAGGTCGTCGGTCAGCTCACGGAAGATGTTGCTCAGGCTCCGGGGCAGCGGCCGGACCGTCGGCGCCACGGCGAAGCTCAGCCCGATGGCATGCCCCGGGGTCGGGTAGGGATCCTGGCCGACGATGAGGACCTTGACCTGCTCGAAGGGGCGCTGGAACGCGGCCAGGACCCGGTCCCCCTCGGGGAGGAAGCGCCGGCCGGCGGCCACCTCCGACCGCAGGAACTCCCCCATCGCCCGCAGCTGGGGTTCGACCGGCGCGAGGGCACCGGCCCACCCGGCGTCCATGAGCTCGGACAGCGGCCGGGGAACGCTCATGGCCCGTCGGCGGGTGGGTGGCCGGGCACCCTCTGGCTCGTCTGACCCGCGACCTGACCCGCGGCCTGACCCGCGGCCTCCGGCGCCGCGAGCGGCTCGTCACAGCCGCCGGCCCCCCGATCGAGGGCGTCCAGAGCGACCGTGCCACGGACCCGGGCCAGGCCCTCGCCGACGTCGATCCGGTCGACGACCACACCCGGCGGCAGGTCGGCCCCCAGCGCCAGCCCGAGCGCCGACCACCACCCCGGCGGCCCGAGCGCCGGGACCAGTGCCACACGCCCCGGCTCGATGGCCGGGACGAACCTGGCATCCAGCC
>SLQK01000040.1 GCA_007131525.1 Nitriliruptoraceae bacterium
CTCCCGACACCGAGCGCGGGCGCTTCCGCGCAGGGGTTCGCTCCGCCGTCATCGCCCAGCTCGGTTGGGAGCCACCGCAGCTGGATCGGATCATCGATCGCGTGCTCAACGCGGCTGACCCTCCCGGATCGACCGGCGTCTGACGCACCGTCTGGGGTGCGACGTGGGGGTTGGGTCCCAGGCATCACGGAGGGTCGAGTCGGTCAGGAGCCCAGTAGCGTCGGGGGCGGCCATCGGTCTGCGCCCGACCCGTCGCCGCCCCTGAGTCCCCGTCAGCGCGGCTCCCGCAGTTCGCGGAGAGCCTGCAACCCGGTCGAGCTGTTCCAGCCTGCAGCGGTGCGCATGGCCTCTAGCGACAGCGGTTCGAGCTCGTGGCGAGCTGACGGCCGCAACAGGCTGAGCCATCGGTTGGACCGTGGGTGCCTCGTCGGTTCCACGGTGATGCTCAGGGCCAGGTGCCGGTCAGGTAGGCCTCGACCGTGCGCACGCGGAGGTGGGAGGGCTTGCCTCCAACGACCAGCCCACGAACCCCCCCTCGATGTCGGCTGTCGGCATCCGTGTCTGGCGCTCGGCCGGCCGACCCCTTGCGGGATGCTGCGCAGAAGCCGGATCCCCCGCGTCGCGCTGCCCGACGGACGTCGCAGCGCGGAGCAGCGGTTCTTCCTCCTCGGCGAGCTCACGGGTGGGGTAGGCGGCTGCGTCGGAAACACCTCGGTGTTGGAAGCGCACCTGGAAGGTGGTGCCCGCAACGCCGGATCCGGGCGGATACCCCTGTTGGAGCCCAGGATCCGGGGAGTGGTCAGGGGCGGGATCGAACCGCCGACACGCCGAGACCGCGATCGTCAGGCACGCGATAGGACGCGACCTGGCCGAGATGCGGCGAAACGACTCGATCTCCTTGCGGTAGAACGACGTCAGTACGCCGGCGATCCGACCACGGTCGGTCGCCAGGATGTAGCGACGGTCCACGTCCCCTCCGTGCGCCTGCTCGATGCGAGGGTCAGCTGCCGGGTGGCGGGGGTCAGCGTCGTGACGTCGAGCCAGCCGATGGTGACACCGTCGGCGTCGGTGATGACCACGCGGTCGTCCCACCGCACGTCGTCAACGCTGACCGCGGACACGTCGGGCGCACCGTCGACCGGGTCGATGACTCGGTCGAGGAAGGCGTAGCGCAGCTGGACGAAGTCGAGCAGGCTCTCCACGTGCTGGCGGAACCGGCCGAGCTCGCTGTGGTGGTTGGCGGGGTGTTGCTCGAAGGCGTTCGGGGTGGCGGGGTCGATGGTCACTGACTCCTCGATGGCGTCGGCGATGGTGGCGGTCCGCAGCTCGAAGTACTCGAGGGTGACGACCTCGTCCATCAGCTCCCGCAAGCGTGCGCCCAGGCCCGCAGGGAGTCGAGCGTCCTCTAGGACCCGGGACACCAGGCGGTTGTCCTCCACCGTGTCGATGCCGTGCTCGTCGGCGAAGAGATCGTTCGTCGTGCCGAACCGGTCACCGCGGAGGTGCGACCCGAACGCCAGGTCCTTGTCCCAGGGGATGACCTTCCAGCGCGGCTCGTTGTCGAACTGGTTGTGGAAGAGCCAGTCGTCGTCGCCGAAGCTGTCGATTTCGCCGATCAGGGAGTGGATGGCGAGCGAGTCGGTGGAGTTGTCCACGTCGAACCAGTCGGCGAACTCCCGCGCGACGTCGCCGTCGGCGCGGGCGAAGGTGCACTCGCTGGCCCAGCGCTGCAGCGCGATGACCTGCGTCCAGTCGTCGTCGTTCTCGCCGGGCAGCCGGCGTCAGTTCCACAGCGACTCGTACTGCTCGATCAGTTCCTCATCGGGGTACAGATCGGCGTCCACGCCGACGATGGAGTCGGCGAACACCTCGGAGTCGCGGTACTGGTCGCGAACGCGGTGGATGTTGCTGCGCTGGGAGCCACCACCGGTGACGAGTTTCGAGGTCGCGGGCGAGGTTCTGGTCGATGCGCTGGACGTGGGTGGAGAGGCCCGCGGGCACGTCGTTGTGGTGGAGCGCGATGCGCCGGGTCTGCGGGCCTGGCTGTTCGGTCGTCTCGAGCATGGCCATCGCGAGACGTTCGCGCATCATCGAGGGGTCGGTCCACATCGCGTTGGCGTTGAGCCGTGACTGGCCACGGGTCGCATCGCGGCAGGCGGTGAAGGCCTTGGGTCCCTGGATGCGGTCGTCCCAGCGGATGGTGAAGGGCTTCTTCGGCAGCAGCCGTGTCGAGGATCGCCGGAAGCGGAAGCCCTCCGGGACGAGGTCGATGCACTCGGCGCCCTCACTGCCACGCGCGGCGTAGGCGCACAGTTCGCCCGGCAGGATCCGGTCGTCGTTGAACGGGTCCCGGGCGTACAGGTCATCGAAGCCCGACCCGGCGTGGTTCGCGGCACCGGTGAAGTCGTAGAGGTACGTGCAGAGGGGGGCCTGGGCATCCTCGGCGAGGATGTCCGAAGGGACGGCATCACTCGCCGAGAACGGGGTTGGAGGCAGCAGGGCGACGAGCATCGCCGCGAGCGCGATCACGGCCCCGGCGACCAGGGTGGGCGGGCGTTTGGCGACGGTGCAGGGGGTTGAGGACACGGTTGCTCCATCTCGGGGGGATGACGGCACAGAGGTCGTCAGGCCGAGGTGGCACAGGGGCGAAGACGCGCACCGACGCCGGTGAACACCCCGCCACGGGTCCGGACCTACCCCACGGCTGTCGGCGAGCGCTCCGCCCGGCCTGGCACCCCGCCCGGCCGTCAGCGAAGGAACCTCGCCAACTGCAGCTTCACACGGTGCTCGCTGAGCACGCTGATGTGGGTGCCGCGAGCTTGCAGGACCAGCGGGATCCCGCGGGCCGTGGCCTCGAACAGCGCCGATGCGTAGAACCCTTCGCGTGCGCCGCCAAGGCCGCTCGGTGCTGCCCGGCGAGGGTGCGTTCGGCGAGGAGGCGCTGCGCCGTCCGGCCTCGATCGGCCATCGTGGTCCCTGCCGGTAGGCCGATCCGCCGGCTCACGAGGAACACCCGGAACACCCGCTGGAACGGCCTTCCGAAGGTCCGCACCGGTGGCCAGCGTTCCATCATGCCCGGGGGCCCGTGCTCCGCTGACAGCCCGCCGAGGACGACCAGCGGTGGGCCGCTGCCGACGGCGACGCAGGGAAGCCCGCCGGCGAGCTGCCCTTCCTCGACCCGCATCAGCCAGGCTCGCTGTCGTGGGTGTCCCCGATCGTCGTGGGTGTGCCCAGGCTCTCGGTTCTCGTCCGGGGGAGGAGTCCGAGTTGGTGGACGGCCCGTTCGAGCCTGGGTCCGGCCGTGCCGATGGTTGCACCGGTGACAGCACCGGCGGTGCCGAGCGTCCAGCCGATCGGGCCCAGGGGGCGGCACCCGGCGGCGCCGCTCACGCCGGGGAGCTGCACGATCGCCGCCAGGGCAGCGGCCGACCCGGCGCTGGCGAGCCACACCCGGCCGTCGCGCGGGCGGGCGGCGATGGTCTGCAGCAGCTGGGCACCGACCAGCGCGACCAGGCCTGTGGTGGCGGCGTGGTCCGCGGTGCCGGTGAGCCGGGCTGGGAGGTAGGCCACGGCCGCGCCGGTGCTGGTGCCGATCGCCCGCCAGGCCACCGCCTGGTTGAGGACCCTGCCGAGGGAGGCCTCGGGTCCCTCACGCAGCAGGCTGTCGATGCTGGCGCCGTCGGGCCGGGACATGGCGATGACCGTGGCGGGGAGCACGTCGGTGAGCAGGTTGACGAGCAGCAGCTGCTTGGCATCGAGCGGGGACCGGCCGGTGATCAGGCTGCCCGTCACGACGAACGCGATCTCGCCGAGGTTGCCACCGACCAGCACCGCCACCGCGTCGCGGACCGAGGCCCACAGGCCGCGCCCCTCGGCGATCGCATCGGCGAGGGTCTCCATGCGCTCGTCGGTCACGACCAGGTCCGCGGCGTGGCGGGCGGCGGCCGTCGCCCGCGGCCCCAGCGCGATGCCGACGTCGGCCAGTTGGATGGCGGCGACGTCGTTGGTGCCGTCGCCGGTCATCGCGACCACCGCACCGCGCTGTTGGAGGGCGCGGACCAGGTCCGCCTTGTGCTCAGGGGTCGCGCGGGCGATCACGGTGACCTCGGTCAGCGCTTCGGTGAGGTCCTCCGCACCCAGGCCAAGGAGCTCCGAGGCGGTGACGGCCCGCCCCTTACCGAGGCCGACGTCCTGGGCCACCGCTGCGGCGGTGGCGGTGTGGTCACCGGTCACCATGACCACGCGCAGGCCCGCCGCACGCAGCCGCGCCACCGCCTCGGCGGCGCTTGCCCGGGCCGGGTCGCGCAGGCCGACGAACCCCAGCAACGTCAAGCCTTCGACGCCGTCGTCCTCGAGATCGGTCTGGCCCGGCGCCTCGCGTTCGGCGACGGCCAGCACCCGCATCCCCCGCGCGGCCAGCCCCGCGGCGTGCTCCAGCAGCCGGTCGCGGTCCCCCTCGCGCAGCAGACGGCGCCGCTGCTCCAGCTGCCGGCGCTCGCATCGCTCCAGCACCACCTCCGGCGAGCCCTTGACGCTGATCACGGGCCCACGGCTGGTGTGGGCCAGCACCGCGTGGTAGCCGCGTCCCGGGGCGAAGTGCAGGTCATCCACCACCTCGAACCGGCCACTGCCCTCTCGCCGAATCCCGACGGCGCCGGTGCCATCAGCGACCGCACCGTCGGTCGCGTGGGCGAAGGGCTCACCGTCGCGGACCGGTGTCGAGCGTCGGGCGGCGAGCAGCACGCGCCGGTGCCCCTCATCGAGCTCGTCGACCGGCACGGCCGTGTGGCCGTCGGACACCTCGGTCAGCCGGAGCGAGCCGTCGGTGAGGGTGCCGGTCTTGTCGACACACAGCGCGTCGACCCGTCCCAGCGCCTCGATCGTGCTGACGTTGCGTGCCACGATCCCCGACGCTGACAGGCGTCGCGCAGCGGCCCGCTGCCCCATCGATGCCAGCAGCGGCAGGCCCTCCGGGATCGCGGCCACGGCCAGGGTGACCGCCGCCCCGGCCACCTCCTGGAGTGGGACACGCCGCAACAGACCCGAGGCCAGCACCACGACGCTGCTCGCAGCGGCCGCCGGGATCGTCACCTCGGTCAGCTCCTCCAGTCGTCGGTCGACCCCGGTGGCCGGGGGCAGCTCGCCCCTACGCAGCACCGCCCGACCCGCCTCGGTCCGCCCTCCGGTGGCGACGACCACGGCGACACCCCGACCGGCGAGCACGGTCGTGCCGGCGAACAGCATCGAGGTCCGCTCCGACACCTCCGCGCTCCGGGCACACGGGGCGGCCGACTTGACGACCGGGAGGGACTCCCCGGTCAGGGTGGCCTCGTCCACCTCGAGGTCGCGACACTCCAGCAGCCGGCAGTCCGCCACCGCGGTGTCGCCAGCCGCGACCTCGACGATGTCACCCGCGACCACCTCCTCTGCGGGAACCGATGTCACCGAACCGCCACGTCGGACCCGCACCCTGCTCCCGGCGCCGTCCTCGAGCCGATCCACGGCGACATCGGCCCGGAGCCGCTGCCCCGCCCCGAGCGCCGCGTTCAGCCCCAGCACCAGGCTCACCAGGCCGGCATCCGAGGCGGAACCGGTTACCAGCGACAGCCCGGCGCCCGCCATGAGCACCGGGGTCAGCGGGTTGGCGAGCTCCTCCATGAGCGCCCGCCGCAACCGCTCCGGTACCCACGGCGCCACCTCCCGTGGCGTCTGCCGGGCCGCCGCCGTCTCGGCAGGCAGGCCCTCGGGGCAACTGCCGAACTGCTGCAGCACCTCGCTCGCGTCCATGGCGTGCCACGCGACGGTGGTCGGCCGCAGGGGGACGTGACCATGCTCCACCGCACGTGCGGCCCTCCTGCCGTTCACGATGGCTGCGAGCGCGGCCGCATCCACGGCACGTGCAGCGAGGAACGGGGCCTCGGCAGGAGGTCGTCCGATCACCGATGCGGCGCCGAGCACCGCACCCGCGAAGGCCAGACGGACCGCCTGCTGGGTGTGGTCACGCGCCGCGTCGCAGGCCGCGAGCAGCCACGCCACCTCGTTCAGCCCGTCCCGGACGATCAGATGCGCCCCGTGGGGCACCGCTCGACCCGGCTGGGGCACACCCACCAGCACGTCCGCCGGCCCGAGGCTCGCCGCAGCATCACCCACCACCGCCAGCACGCCGCACCCATCCGCCTGCAGCTCACGGACCGTGGCCGACAAGCCCGCGTGGGTCGCGACGATCCGGTCGATCGTGAGACCGGCGCCGGCCAGCCACCGCCCGCTCGCCACGGTCGACAGCCCACAGCCGGCCGCACGCGCCAGTAGCTCCCGACCCGGCTCCCCGACGCGGTAGGGGCGCACGGGTCGCCCTGATCTCGTGACCTCGAGCAGCAGGCGTCCGTCGACCACGAGGGTGTCGACGCGGTCGAGGCGCCGCAGCGCCTGCCGGTCCATGACCAACAGGCCGCGCCGCCCTACCAGGCGTGCCAGCTCCGCCGCGAACGCCTCCCGACCGAGTCGAGCGGCCTTCGGGGCAGCGTCGACCAGCGGCGCCATCGCCGCCCCGAGATCACCGGAGGTGACCAGGCTCGACGCGAAGGCGGCCAGGGACGCCTCCAGCGACCGTTCGGCATAGCGCTCGAGCGTGTCAGCGACGGGTTCCTCCAGCCGTGGGGCAGCCGCGCCACACCGCACGTCGCATGCCGGCGGCTCGGCGAACAGTTCGCGTTCGCGGTCACGCCACACCGCACGCCGGGAACGGTGCTCACCGACCAGCAGACTGCGGTGGACGACATCGACCAACTGCCCCGTCATCCGCTGCGCGAACCCCTGGAGCACGGCGTTGCCCACACCGAGCACCAGATCGCTGGCGTGCGACCCCAGCCGACGGTCCACCTGCTCACGAAGTTGCGGGGTGCTGTCCACCAACGTCGCCAGCCGGGACAGATCGACCGCCAGCGTCGCCGGACGGACACCGGCCGCCCGACCGGCCACGGCACCACCGAAGCTGGCCAGGTCGGTCCCGATCTCGGTGAGCAGCCGCACCAGTGGCTCCACGTCAGCCGGATGACTGGGACGGTCCCGCGGGAACCACTTCGTCAGCTCAAGCCGCTCCTCGACCTCCTCGACCACCGCGACCAGTTCCTCGGTCGTGGCCCACAGCTCATCGTGCGCGACCACGATCCGCGGCGGCCGGACCTGCAACCCGGCCCATGCCACCCCCGGATGGTCCTGCAACGCCGCCAGGACCTCGCGCTCGAACACCGGCAGCAGGACGCAGGGCACCTCCCGGTGCTCGATGTGCGAGCGCCCGCCACCCGACCAGGTCTGCCGGCGCCGGCCCAGCAACGACGCCAGCCGACGCTGGCCGACCGAGCCGGGGGCTGCGACGCTCATCCGCCTCCCGTCCTACCGCTGCATTGCCCTCAGGTTCCGTAGGTCTGCCCAGCGCCGGAAGAGCAGGAGGTCACGACTCTCACGCGCCGCCGGCTCCTGGATCTGCTCCGGGATTGTCCCCGCACGAGCGGATCGCGACGCGCCGAGTGACAGCCATGTCACCGGCGAGTTGAGTTGCCAAGCTCTGGCTGCGGCAGCTGTGAGGCGGGGGAGTTCTTCCCAAGGAAGCGTCAGGAAGGCTTCTGCCGCGCCGTAGCCGGCGTCCGTGCTCAGGGCTCGCCAACGGGCCAAGCCCAGGCAGGCATCCAGGTTGAACGCCCGCGCGGCGGTCACGTGTGCGGCGAGCGCGGCCTGCTTGGCTGCGACATCGGCACCGATGTCGATGACCCGGTCAGGCAGTGGGATCGGTGTGTGGGCCTCGTAGCCCCACAGCTCGGTGTCCCTGGGGGGGAGCTGCGCGAGCGCGGTGGTGCAGGCGCGATGATCCGGGTGGCGCTCCAGCGGCCACGGGGTGAACACCACCTGGGGTGCGTGGGCGCTGACCTCGTGCTGAAGGTGGGTGGCCAGTTGGTCGAGATGGTCCGAGACCTGGCCATCGGGGATGCTGAGGAACCGGGGAGGCTGCGCGCCGAGTCGGCGGCAGGCGGTCGCCACCTCGGCTCGACGGCGGCGGGCAGTCTCCGGGGCGTCGTGCGGGGAACCGATCGTGGCCTCGCCGTCCGTTACGACGACGATCCAGACCTCGGCGCCCGCGCGGGCGAGGCGAGCGATCGTGCCTCCCGCACCGATCGTCTCGTCATCCGGGTGTGGGGCGATGGCGAGCGCCCGTTCGAAGGCGGGGAGCACGACGAGCGGCGCATCCTTCGAGAGGAACGACTCCGTGCTGAGCAGAAGACGCAGGAGCTGCTGGGGCACCTGCGGCCGGATCCACGCCGCGGCGCGGACGAGCGAGCGGGGCAGCCTCATGCGGCGGGGGTGAGGCTGCGGCCACGGGTGTGCTGCGCAAGCAACGCCTCCTGGGCCCGGCTCCACGGGTAGCTCAGGGCGCGCCGTCGGGCAGCCTCACGCCGCGTGGCTTCGTCGATGGCGACCAGCCGTCGGACCGCGAAGGCGAAGGCGAAGCGCTGTGGCGACGCTGCGGCACCCGCTGGTGTCAGCGCCGAGCGGCCCGCGGGCAGCCCCAGCAGTTCGGGCAAAGCTCCGGAGGTCGGGACGACGATCGGGGTTCCAGATGCCAGCGCTTCCAGGGCGGCGAGCCCGAAGGTCTCCGCCGGGCAGGGGGCCAACGCCACGTCAGCTGCAGCGAGGTGGTGCGCGACCTGCTCGTGGGAGAGGTGGCCGAGGAAGCGTACGGGCAGTCCCCGGGCTGCCCGTTGGAGCGTGACACGCTGCGGGCCGTCGCCGAGGACGTCGAGGTGGCAGTCCGTCCCTTGGGAGAGCAGCTCGCGCAGGGTCTGCAGCGCGAGCTCGGGATGCTTCTCCCTGGAGAGTCGGCCGATCATGATCAACCGGATCCGGTCCCGTGGTCGCGAGGGCTCACGCAGCCGTGGGTGGAACCGGTCGAGGTCGACCCCCCAGGGCACCACCCGTGCGGCGCCGGCAGGGAAGGGCAGGGCGGCGAACCGGCTGGGCACGACCACCTCGCCGATGGTGCGTCCGAGGCGTCGGTCGGCAAACCTGGCGATGCGGTCCGAGAGGGTCCGGATGCGGCCGAAGGTTGACAGTGTGTGATCGAGTCGTTCGTGGACGAGCATCGTGGTCGTGATGCCGCGCTCGCTGGCCCATGGGATGGTCCACGCGAGGCTGAATCGGTCCGAGACCTCGAGCGCGTCGGGGCGCAGCGTCGTCAGAGTGGTCGCCACGGCCTTGCGGCCCAGCAGCAGCCGGTAGCCGCCGCTCGCCGGTACGGGTACCCCCGGCAGGGTGATGCGCAGCGTCCCGTCCGACTCGACGGTCTCGCTCGGCTGCGGGCCCGGTGTCACGACCACCCGGTCATGCCCGGCAGCGACGTACCCGGCTCCGAGCTCTTCGATCACCCGACGCAGTCCGCCGGAGTCGGGGGTTACCAGGTTCGCGAGCTGGACGATCCGCATGGTCGGTCTCCTCGGGGAGGTCAGGCGGCATCGATGTGGGTTCGGTGGTGGTGCAGGACGTCGAGGTAGTGCGTCAGCAGCTCGTCACCGATCTCGTCCCAGGTGCGGTGTTGGACGTCGTGGTGCGCTGCCAGGCCGTACCGCACCCGGGCTGCGGGGTCGCGTACGAGCTCGACGACGGCGTCCCGCAGCCTGCTGGGGGTCTCCGGTGCCCACAGCGATCCGTTGCGGCCGGGTGTGACCAGGTCCAGCAGACCGCCGGCGGCCGGAGCAACGACGGGTACACCGGAGGCCAGGGCTTCCTGTGCTGCCTGGCAGAAGGTCTCGTTGGCGCCGGGGTGCACGAAGAGGTCGAGATCGGCGTAGGCCTGTGAGAGGTCGTGGCCGGTCAGCTGTCCGGTGAACCGCGCCCATGGCAGCTGCGCCTGCAGCGCAGCGCGTTCGGCACCCTCGCCGACGATCACCAGCTCGGTGCCGGGCAGGCCACGGAGGAGCGCGAGCCGGTCGACGCGCTTCTCGGCAGCCAGGCGTCCGACGTAGCCGATACGGACGATGGCGACGTCGGTGGTGGGGGGGCGGCGTCGGTGACGGGGGTGGAACGCGTGTGTATCGACCCCGCGCGGCCAGCAGTGCACGCGCAGGACGCCGTGGTGACGCAGCTGTTCGGCGGCCATCGTGGACGGCGCCAGGGTGCGGTCGGCCGCGTTGTGGATCCGCCGCAGCCAGCGCCACAGAGGACGCGCCGAGCGGTCGAACCCGTAGTGCTCGGCGAACCCGGCGACATCGGTCTGGTAGACCGCAACGCTGGGGATGCCCAGGTCCCTGGCGATCGTGCTCCCGCGTGCTCCCAGCAGTATCGGGGAGGCAAGGTGCACGACGTCGGGGACGAATCTCTCGAGTGCGGCACGCAGGGTTGGGGTCGGCAGGCCGAGCGGGAACTCTCGACACATGGGCAGCGGGACCGACGGCATCCGTAGGACCGGGGTGTCGCGATCGTCGGGATGGCCGGGGCCGGGCGCGATCACGAGCACCTCGCAGCCGCGACGGTGCAACTGCTCGACGACGTGACGGACCGAGCGTGCGACACCGTTGACGGATGGGGCGAACGACTCGGTCACGACCGCGATCCGCCATGGGCGGCCGTGTGTCGGTGTCATCGTCGCACCACGCTGTCCGTGCGGGTGTCCAGCGCGCGGACGATGGTTGCTCGCTCCACCGGGCTCGCGAGTAGCCACGAGAACGTGAGGTTGCGTTGGCGGTGCACCACGGCCGCGCCGGCACGTTCGATCGCCGCCAAGGACCGGCCGGGTGGGACGTTCAACTCGCCGAACCACCCTGGTAGCCCCGCCGCTTCCACCATCGCGTCCATGGCTGCCACAAGTCGGTGTCCCGTGGCTCCGGCACGGATCTCCGGGTCGAGGTTCAGGTGCGCGTGCGCTGGCATCGGAGCGGCGGGGGCGGTCCACACGGTTGCGAGGCCATCGCGGATGCGCAGCCAGGCGAAGCGGCGGGCCGGTCCACGGCAGGTACCGAGCGCGATCCGGGCCGTGGCTCGCAGCCCCCAGGCGGCGGCATGCCAGCGCGACCAGCGCTCGTAGCCCGGCTGGTCGAGGCATGCCAGCAGGTAGCCACGGATCTGGCCGTCCGTGTCGGCCACCAGCACGGTGCCCCGTGTCAGGTACCAGTCGAGGCACAGCCGTGAGTAGCTGACCAGGCTGCGATCCTCGAAGGGCAGCGGCTGCCCCAGCAGCAGGGTGGCCCGGAAGATCCGCCGGACCTCGTCCTCCTCGCCGGATCTGAGGGGCCGGATTCGCACGCCACCATCAGCACCGTCGCGGCTCGCGGCCGTGTTGAGGGCGAGATCCGAAGGCGTGGACATGACGGAAGTACACCCATGTCGTCCGACCGGACGCTGACGGGCACGTTGCTGGACGCCTGTGGTGACGTGACGATCGAGCGACAGCCAGGGCGTCGCTCTGCCGTTGCCGGCTACCGCGCCGGCGACGGCAGGTGCTGTGCGAGCGAGAAGGGTGGTCACGCGACGACGGCGTCGGTGGATGCGGCACCGAGGGAGGGGGATGCGGCCGGCTTGAGCCAGGCGCCCAGGGTCGGCCGGAACACCCAGAGCAGCGCGGCTGCCTGGCCGGTCGTCAGCGTCTCGCCCCCGGCCGGCGTCGGGCCCACCTGGTCGTGGATGACGTCGGCGAGGATCCCGTCGAGCGACTCGGCTGCAGCCGCCGGTGAAGGGCACACCCGTGCAAGCGGTTGCCCCGATGGCAGGTCTGGGGTCGGCCCCGCCGGTCGAGGAGTGTCGATGGCCTCGTGGTCGCCGTTGGTCGCTGCCCGATGATTGGTCAGGACGGCCGCCCGAAGGAGCGTGTCTGCGTCCTCTGCGAGCTCGTGCGTGGGGTAGGTCGCTGCGTAGGAGGTGTGGATGTGCTGGAAGCGCACCTGGCAGGCGCCGGAGGGCAGCTGTCGGAACCCCATGGCGTGTCCTCGCTGTGGCCGTCTCAGCCGGCCGCCGTACGCCGCGCGCATCGCAAGCCCACCGGGTTATCCGCAGCCTCAGCGGCTGGTCACCCGCCGTCGCGATCGTCGG
This sequence comes from Nitriliruptoraceae bacterium, assembly GCA_007131525.1. GTDB lineage: Bacteria > Actinomycetota > Nitriliruptoria > Nitriliruptorales > Nitriliruptoraceae > T1Sed10-7. The sequence goes on from SLQK01000040.1 coordinate 12,073, forward strand.
GCACATCCCGACCGGCGTGGGCACCATCCCCATGGCGCTGGGCTATCTCGCCGTCATCGTCCTGCTCGACCGCCGCGGCAGCCGCTACCTCGAACGTTTCCGCAACGCCGGCCGCATGGCGCTGACCAACTACCTCACGCAGACCATCCTCGGTCTCACCATGCTCGGGGTGCTGCTCGGTGACGTCGACCTGACCCGCACGATGATCGCCGTGTGGATCCTCGGTGTCTGGGCGCTGCAGCTGTGGTGGTCGACCGCGTGGCTGCAGCGCTACCGCTACGGCCCCTTCGAGTGGGCCTGGCGCAGCGCCACCTACCGTTCGCGCCAGCAGCTGCGAAGGCCACGCACCGCCAGCACCTGCGTGCCGTCCCGCGTGGCACACACGCGCGTTCGGAGACGACCGTTGACACCTCGCATCCGACCAGATGGCGGATCCCGATCACCCAGGTTCGAGCAGCGCGTTGACCGCTGTCCGCGAGTCCGACATCGTCTGGGCTTCGTCGGCGGTCCGTCGCGGGTCGGTAGGGTGCCGAGCGTGGCTACCCCGCTCGAAGGGTTGGAGAGGATCCGCGCCGCGGCGGCGTCGGGTGAGCTCGACCTCGTCTGCGAACGGCTCGGTGTCGGCATGCTGGTCGTGTTCGGCAGTGCCGTCGACCCCGACCGGGTACGTGCGCCGGGCGACCTCGACATCGCGATCAGTCTCCGAGCCGGAGCGGCCGGCGACCTCGTTGACGTCGTCAACGCGCTGATCGACCTCACGGGTACCTCGGACATCGACGTGCTGGAACTCGGTAGCGCCGGGGTGGTCGCGCAGGCCCGGGCGCTCGGCCCACCA
>SLQK01000112.1 GCA_007131525.1 Nitriliruptoraceae bacterium
CCCGGTGTAGCGCGCTCGCGCCGGCAGGGTCGGGGCCCCGTCCAGCGCCGCGAGGGCACGGCGGGTGGCGGCCACGTCCCGGCTGGCGACGCCGGCGATGCGGGCGAGGCGTGCGTCGTCCGCCTCCTTGGCCGTGGCAGCCACGGCATCCAGCACCCGGCGGCGCGGGGCGCCGAGGGGGCCGTCGTCGACCACCTCGCGGTAGGCCGGCCCGTCACCACCCTCCGCCTTGCCTTTGGAGGGCGGCAGCAGGACGGCGGGGCGCAGGTCGGGCGTCGCCCCGCTCACGACCCGGCGCGGGCGCCGGTGCCGTCACGGTCGAGCAGGAGCAGGACCGCCACGACCAGCGTCGTCGCGAACAGCAGGGTGCCCAGCGGGATGTGCAGGGAGGAGGCCAGTCCGACACCCCCGCGCCGGCCCGTGTAGCCGAGGCCGGTCTGGGCCATCAGCCCGAGCAGCGAGGCCGTGGTCAGACCCACCACGGTCCAGTTCGGCCGCTTCCACCATGCCAGCGCGGTGGCGATCACCGACAGCCCGAGCACCCCGTGGCCGATACCGCCGTGGGTGGTGAGCAGGCTCGGTTCGACGAACCAGCCCTGCCCCGCCAGTGCCGCCTGCAGCATGATGCCGATGGGCACGAACCAGGCGACCACCACCAGCGGGCGGTGACCGGGCGGACGGTGTGCGTGGGCGTGCGGCGTCGGGGTGGTCACGTGGGAGCTCCTTCGCAGTGAGGACGAGGGGTCAGCTGGTGACGAGCTCGGTGGTCAGGTCGAGGCCGACCTGCTCGGCCCCCCCGGCCGTCACCGTCACCCGCTGGCCGTGGACGTCGACCGTGACCGGGGTGGGGTTGTCGGGGTGGCCCCGCAGGACGACATCGTCGTTGGAGGCGTCGACCTCCAGCCAGCAGCCGCGCACCGCGAGACCGAACTGCAGCCGCTCCCAGCCCTCTGGGAGCCGGGGTGCCACCTCGACGTGGTCGGTGCGCACGTGGACGCCGCCGAAGCCCAGTACGGCGACCTGCCAGGTGGCTCCGCACGCCGCAACGTGGATCCCGCCGATGAAGGTGCCGCCGGGCGCGGGGTGGGAGTCGGCGAGCAGGTCGACCGTCGCGCCGCGCAGGAACAGCTGCTCGGCCTCGGCGACGCGGCCGAGCCGGGCTGCCACCAGGGCGTACATGGGCCGGGACAACGATGAGCCGTGCTGGGTGCGTGGCAGGTAGTAGTCGTAGTTCGCCTCCACCGTGGCCCGGTCGTAGTGCTCGGGCTGGCTGACGAACAGCTGCACGACGTCGGGCTGCTTGGTCACCTGGGTGTGCACGGCGATGCCGTTCGGCCAGCCCCAGTACTCGTCGGGGTGTTGCAGCCGTTCACGGAGCGCGTCGGGGGCGATGTCCTCGAGGTCGAAGTAGCCCTCGAACTGCTCGAGGAGCCGGGTCTGGGGATCAGGCTCGATCACCACCAGGCGGTCGAGGATGTCGCCCCACAGCTCGCGCTCGTCGTCGCTGAGGCCGAGCTCGCTGCGGAGCCGGGTGACGACCTCGGGCTGCTCGTCGCGGAGCAGATCCCACAGCTGGCAGGCCTCGGCCAGGGCGACCCGCGACTGCTCGACGGAGAACAGGTTGTCGTCGACGTTCTCGTGGTACTCGTCGGGCCCGAGCAGGCGCAGCAGGTGGTAGCGGCCGTCCGCAGGTCGCAGATAGACGAAGGAGGCGAGGAACCGGGCCACCTCGAACACGATCTCCGCGCCGCGCTCGGCGAGGAAGGTCGTGTCCCCGGTCGCACGGAGGTAGCCGTCGATCGTGACGGCGATGTCCGGGGAGATGTGCATCTGCCAGTCGTTGAAGTGGTTGCGGATCGGCCGGCCGGTCAGCACGTCGACGAAGAAGAAGTCGGGGCACAGCTCGTCGCCGGTGTCGCCGGAGATCCAGGCGTAGAAGGCGCCGGTGTAGCCGAGGTCGGCGGCCTTGCGCCTGGCACCGTCCAGGGTCTTGTGCCGGTAGACCAGGATGTTGCGAGCCACCTCGGGGAAGGTGTGGACCCACATCGGCAGGTTGAACACCTCCTGGTCCCAGAAGGCCGCTCCCTGGTAGGCCTGACAGGACAGGCCGCGCGCGCCGATCGGGAGGTGGTCGGCGTGCATCGGCGTCGCGATCACGTTGTGGTAGAGGTTGTACCGCAGCACCGCCTGGGTCACCGGGTCGCCGGTGATCCGCACATCGACGCGGTCCCAGCGGGCGTCCCAGGCCAGGGCATGGCGGGCGAGCAGGATCTCGTAGCCGTCGGCGACCCCGGATCGGGCCAGCTCCAGCGAGGCCACCAGCGGGTACTCGACGTCGTTGCCGGTGTGGACCGTCATGACCTGTTCGATGACGAGGAGGCCGTCGTCACCCACCTCGATGTCCAGCACGCGGTACAGCTCCCGCTCGCCACGCTCGATCCGTTCAGCCTGGACCCTGCCGCCGTGGACCCCCACCGCGTGGGCGACGGCGATCGGCAGGCCCCGCTCGGTGGTGTTCATGCGCATCGCGAGGGCGTCGTCGTGGATGTGGGGCTCGACGAAGGCGAAGTGGTCGCCGTTGAGGCTCCAGACCTCACCGTCGATCCCGGTGGTCAGCGTCAGCCGGGTACCGGGCGTGGCGAAGACCCGTTGCCGCTGGGCGACGAGGTGGCGCTGGTCCATCGACGCGAAGCGCTCGTCCACCAGGCGGTGGACCGGGCCCGAGGCCGGGCCGTAGATCCGGTGCTGCCGTCCGTACCGCACGTCCAGCCGGCGCTCCAGCAGATCACGGTCGGACAGCACCTGCTCGGCGTTGATGGCGACGGGCTGCCCGAGGTGCGCGAGCTCGGCGAACAGCGCGTTGGGCACGTTGCAGAGCTCCGCCCACTTGCCGTCGGCGTTGTCCCAGGTGTCGGAAACGGTGCAGCCCACCGTGGCCGACGCCCGCCATTCGGGCACGGTGCCGCGGTAGCCGAGGTAGCCGTTGCCCGTGAGGTGGCTGGTGGCCACGTTGATGACCTGGTCCGGGTCGTGGTGGTCATCGATCACCACCCACCCGTCGGCGACCATGGGACCGTGGCCCACCCGGGCCTCGGCCGGTGGACAGACCACGGTGGGATCGACGTCGCGGGTGGCGTCGAAGCGGTGGTGGGCGTGCCCGACGCGCTCCGCTGGCCCCGTGCCGACGGCGATCATGCCGGCCGCCAGCGCGGCGTCGATGCCGGCGGCCGCATCCTCGATCACCACGCAGTGGGCGGGCTCGACACCGAGCAGGTCGGCGGCAGCGAGGAACAGGTCGGGCGCCGGCTTCGCGTTGTCGACCGTGTCACCGTCGGCGATCGCGTCGAACAGCCCCGTGATCTCGAGCTTGTCCAGCACGAAGCGCGCGTTCTTCGACGATGAGCCGATGGCCACCAGCATCCCGCGGCGCTTGGCGTCGACCACCAGCGAGATGGCCCCGGGTAGCAGGTCCTTGGGGCTCATGCCCTGGAGCGACTCGACGTAGTAGCCGTTCTTGCGCTCCATCATCTCGTCGAAGGTCGCCGGGTCGACCTTCCGGTCGCCGAGCAGCAGCTGCAGCGACTCCGCGCGGGACACGCCGCGCAGTGCCTCGTTCGCCTCGCGGTCGAAGGACAGGCCCTCCTCATCGGCCAGGCGCTGCCAGCCGAGGTAGTGGTACTCCGCCGTCTCGGTGAGGACACCGTCGAGGTCGAAGATCACGGCACGTTGCGGGGTGACGGGCATGTCGGGAGCGCTCCGGTCCGAAGGCGAACAGGACGCACCTGACCCTAGTTGTCGCCCACGGCCCCCGTGGACCGGTGGTCAGCCACCGAAGGAACCCGCGATCCGGTCGGCGACGAGCTCCGCACAGGTGGGGCACATCGGGTAGCGCGACGGGTCACCGTCGGGCTTCCACCGCTTGCCGCACAGCGCCGTCACCGGCGTGCCCTTGCGGCGGTAGCGCTCCAGGTCGCGCTTGCTGACGTAGTGCGCGAACCGGTCGTGGTCACCGTCACCATCCCCTGGCTTCGGGCGTGCGTCCGGCTGCACCGGCGCCGGGGTCTGGGCTGGTGACCTGGTCGGCAGGTGGGTGTCAGTGGCCATGGCGCCACGCTACCGCGCCCGGCCACCGGCTGCCCGGGTCGGCCGCCGGCTGCCCGGGTCGGCCGGTGGCGGTCCGGGTCGGCCGCCGGCTGACCGGGTCGCCCGCCGGCAGGTCGCTCGCACGGCGTCAGCGACCGGGCCGGACGTCGAACCACAGCGGGGCGTCCTCGCTGCCCTCCTCGGCGCGGTAGGACACGGTGATCTCCTCGCCTTCGAAGATGTCGCGCAGCGCGAACAGCTGGGCCGTGAGCCGGTCGGGGACCAGCCACAGGAACGCGTTCGGGTCGTCGTCGTGGTTGCACATCGATGAGACGCCGAGGACCAGCGCCGCCGTGCCGTGCTCGTCCCACTCGTAGACGTAGTCGTCGACGATCGTGGACTGCAGGGCGGCCCGCTCCGAGGCCGGGATCAGCAGCAGCGGCGCCTCCATCAACAGCGTCTCCGAGGCGATCGGCGCGGTCGCGAACAGCCCGCGTCCCTCCCGCTCGGAGGCTCGCACCTCGTACATCCCCTGCTCCTGTCCGGTGCCCGGTCGGCCTCACGCTACGCCGGCGGCTCGTCGCAGGCGGTCCATCACCGCCCGTCCGACCCCCTCCTCAGCGACGGCCTCCACCAGCAGCAGCTCCACACCGGCGCGCTCGGCTTCGCGGAACCCGGTGTACAGGCGCCGCGCCAGATCCGGGGCATCGGTGAAGGTGTCGATGACGGTGGCGGTCGTCGGGAGCTGCTCGGCGCGGTCCCGGTGGACGAGGACACCGAGGTGGACGCCGGTGGTCACGGCACGTGCCACCTCGACGTCGAGCTGGCCGGTGGGTGCGATCTCGATCCGGCACCGCGGTGCGTAGTGGCGGTACCGGGTCCCCGGTGAGCGCTCGAGCTCACCGCCCGCCTCGTCGGCTGCCACGCCCAGCTGCTCCCGGGTCACCCCGCCCTCACGCAGCACGATCGGCCGGGACCCGCGGGCATCCACCACCGTCGACTCCACGCCGATCACACAGGGCCCCCCGTCGAGCACCAGGGCCAGCTCGCTACCGAACTCGGTGACCACGTCCATCGCGGTGGTCGGGGACGGCCGCCCCGAGCGGTTGGCCGACGGGGCCGCCAGCGGCGACCGGCACCGCGTGAGGACCGCGGTGGCCACCGGGTGGTCGGGGACGCGGACCGCCACGCTCGACAGCCCCGCGCGGGTGATCGTCGGCACGCTGTCGGCGGCGCTCACGACCAGGGTGAGCGGGCCGGGCCAGTGGGCGGCGGCCAGGGCCCGCGCCAGAGGCGTCACGTGCTGGGTGACCCGGGACAGCTGCTCCGCAGCCGCGAGGTGGACGATGAGCGGGTTGTCCGCGGGACGCGCCTTCGCGGCGAAGATGGCGGCGACCGTGGCCGGAGCGAAGGCGTCGCCGGCCAGGCCGTACACGGTCTCGGTCGGCAGCCCGATCAGCTCCCCGGCATCGAGGGCCGCCACGGCCGCAGCCAGCCCGTCGGCGTCGGCACGCAGCACGCGGGCTGCTGCCGCTCGGGGTCCGTGCTCCACCCGTGCTGGCTCCTGGTTCGCGCGGCGTCGGACGGTACCGGTGGGGCGGCGTCGGTCCCCGCCGGGCGCCTGCTGGTCCCCGCCGGGCGCCTGCTGGTCCCCGCCGGGCGCCTGCTGGTCCCCGCCGGGCGCCTGCCGGGCGCCCGACACCGAGGTGCAACGGCTGGTCGACGCGCTCGTCCTACGCGGGTCCGTGACGAGCCGCGGGGGCAGCGGCCGAGCGGAGGCGACCCCGCGTGGCGGCGATGACGGCCACCGTGGCCGCGGTGACGACGAGGAAGGCGACCACGTCCCCGGTGGTGCTCCGCGGGACGAGCTCACCGGCGGCGTTGAAGCCGGCGTGGGCGAGGATCGCGAGCAGGATGCTCCCGCCCGCGCCGTTGGCCAGCCACAGGTACAGCACCGCCAGCTGGATGAGCGCGAGGTTGGTCAACCAGAACCTGATCGACCCGAACCCGAGTCCCTGCTGGTAGGAGCCCTCGACGAAGTACAGGGGCAGGTGCCACAGCGCCCACACCACGCCGATCCCGACGGCCGCCGCCAGAGGATGGGCCCTGGCCTGCCAGGCGTCGGAGGCCGCGCCTCGCCATCCCGGCTCCTCCACCAGGCCGGCAGCCAGCGCGAAGGCGAGCACGCCAGCGATGCTCGCCGCACGGTGATCCGGGGCGGCCGCGGGTGCGCCGACCAGGCCCGCCACCAGCGCGCCGACCACCGCCGGGCCCGCCGCCAGCGCGAGCAGCGCCACCCACCACACCGGCGCGATCCCACGGGGATCCCAGACCCGGCTGAGGAACCGCCGGCGGTACGCGACCCCGCCGTGGCGCACCACCCAGGCGGCACCGAGCAACGGGCCCAGCCCGCCTGTCAGGAACAGCAGGGACGCGGCCGGACCTGGCAGCCCGGGTACCAGCGCCGCCAGCCACCACAGCGACCAGGTCCAGGTGACCGCGATGACGACGTAGGGCACCAGCGGGAGCTCACGCCCGTCCGCCATCACTGCCTCCTCCTGGTCTCCTCGTGTCCCCGCCTCCTCGACGGGTCACCGAGGGCCAGCGCGATGGGTCGGCCCAGCCCGCCCGTGGGTCGGCGCCGTCGATCGGTCGGCCCCGACGGTCGGTCGGCGCCCGCGCTCGCACCGACAGGATGCCCGGCGACCGGCAGCGACGACAGGGGACGACAGCGCGCCGGTCCTCATGGCCGGCCGGGAACCCTTCCGCGTGCGGCGGCGTCCTACCGCCCAGCGGGACCGACGAGGAGGTCGCGATGAGGCGGCAGGCAGTGCACGTGGTGGCGATCGTGGCGGTGCTGCTCACCGCCTGCGGCGGGGGTGTCAGCGATCCAGCTCCCCGCGCCGCGGGTGACGAGATCGCGGTCGAGCTGGCCGGCAGCCTGTCCACCGAGGAGGCCGCTGCGGCAGGTGCGGCCGTGAACGCCTTCGGGTTCGATCTGCACCGTGAGGTGGCACAGGCCGGCGAGAACACGGTGACCTCGCCGGTGTCGGCCGCCGTGCTGCTGGCCATGGTCGCGGCCGGCGCCGGTGGCGCCACCGCCGAGGAGATGATGGAGGTCCTCCGCCTCGAGGACCCCCGCGACACCCGCACCGCAGCGCTGCTCGCGGACCTCACCGAGACCGGTGATGTGACGTTGTCGATCGCCAACTCGCTGTGGGCTGCGGAGGGCTACCCCTTCGAGGACGACTACCTCGACCACGCCCAGGGGATCTTCGGCGCCACCGTGGACGAGGTCGACCTCGGAGCTGAGGAGACCGCCGACCGCATCGACGCGTGGGTCGATGAGCGCACCGCCGGGCTGATCGAGGAGATCGCGGAGGATCTGGGGCTCCCGAACCCGCAGGCGGTCCTCGTGCTCCTCAACGCCGTCTACTTCCTCGGGACCTGGACCGTGACCTTCGATGAGGCCGACACCCGCGACGCCGTGTTCCACCTCGCCGACGGCGACCGCATCGAGGTGCCGACCATGCACCGCACCGATGCCGAGCTCGAGACCTCGGCTGGCGACGGGTTCACGATGGTGCGCCTGCCCTACGGCGAGGACGAGCGATTCGGCATGGAGGTGCTGCTGCCCGACGAGGAGGTGGCGCTGGACGAGCTGCTCCCCGCCCTCGACGTCGACACCTGGCAGCGGGCGGTGGCGTCCCTGAGCCCCGAGACGGTGTCCCAGCTGGCGCTGCCGAGGTTCGAGCTCGCCTGGGACCAGGAGCTGACCGACGCCTTGCAGGCGCTCGGCATGGCCTCCGCCTTCGGTGGCGGGGACTTCACCCCGATGTCGCCGGCCAACCCGTGGCTCGAGACCGTCGTGCAGAAGACCTACATCCGGGTCGACGAGCAGGGCACCGAGGCGGCCGCCGTCACCGGCGGTGTCATGGTCGAGTCGGCCGGCCCTCCCCCCTTCGTGGTCGACCGGCCCTTCGCGTTCACCGTCAGCGATCGCCAGACCGGCACGATCCTGTTCCTCGGGACGGTCCACGACCCGAGAGGCTGACCGCCGGCGAACGGCGGGGCGGCGGCGAGCGACTCAGCCCGGGGCGAACCTCCGGACCATCGTGGCCGCTCCCTCGGTGGCTCCCAGGTCGCTCACCGGTGTGAAGCCGACCCGCCGGTACAGCGACAGGGCGGGGTTGTCGGTCTCGACGCTCAGGCTGACCTGAGCGGTCCCCTCGAGGCGGAGGAGCGCCAGCATCGCGGCGAGCAGGCAGCCACCGATGCCGCAGCCGCGGTGCTCCCGCGTGACCGCGATGCTCAGCTCAGGGGTGGACTCGTCGACGTAGCCGTAGCCGTGGGCGTCGTCACGGAAGCGACGGACCCACACCGCACCGACGGGTCGGTCCCCCATGCGAGCGACCAGCCCCGCGTCCCCGGAACGTCCCCAGCCATCGAGGTAGACGGCGAGCTCCGGCGCCCGCAGGGCAGCGCTCAGCGGGGGCCGGTCGTCGGTGCGGCGCCAGAACGCCGCCTCGTACAGCATCGCATGCAGGAACGGCAGATCGTCGGTGGTGACGGGGAGGATCGACAGGGACCTCATGCGGGGAGCTTGCCACGACCCGGCGCACGCCCACCCCCTGGGCGAAAAGCAGCAGATACCCGCTGATTCTCGCGGTGGAACCGCCGGTTCCCGCGGCCCGCCGCGACGTGGCGTCGAGAAGCAGCGGATGGTTGCTGCTTCTCGCCACGGACGCGAACGGGGGACCGTCCCGTGGCATCGGTTGCTGCTGGTGTGGGCGCCGGTCCGGGCGTCAGGGGTGGCACGGTCTCCGGGCGGCGGTCGATACGACGCTCGACGAGGTCCAGGTCGAGGTGGCCCGCCGCAGCGAGAGCCTCGAAGAGGGCTCGGTTCGATCGGCGCCAGACCCCGCCATTCGTCAAGGCAACCTTGACGCCGGCTGAGTGTCAAGCTATCGTTGACGCAGGCGGCGGCGCGGGAGCCGCGCAGGAGCCGCCCGGGAGCCGCGCAGGAGCCGCGCAGGAGCCGCCGATCAGACGCCAAGGAGATGCCAAGGAGACGCCATGGCAGCCATTGACCACCTCTCCGACCCCGACGCGGAGGCCATCCGCGAGGGTGTGCTGCAGGCCTGCCTCCACGGCGCGGATCACGACCACCTCGACACCCCCGAGCACGCGCTGCGGATGGTGGCCGCAACCGACGTCGCGGCCAGACACGGCAGCGCGCTGCGCGCCGATGCGGTCACGAGCGCCCGGCACTGCGGTCACAGCTGGGCGGTGATCGGCAGCGTGCTCGGCATCAGCCGTCAGGCCGCGCAGCAGCGGTTCAGCACAGCCGCCACCACCACGGCTGATCCCGACGCTCCAGAGCAGCGGGTCATCCGGCGGGTCACCGCGTTGAACGAGATGGCGGTCCTGGAACGGGAGCAGGCCGAGGGTTGGCATCTCGTCGGGTTCGGGGTCGGCAAGCTGGTCGTCGCCAGGTCCGATCACCCCTGGGAGCACGAGCGGCTCACCTTCGCCAGCCACTCGCTGCTGCGGACCATGGAGCAGGGCGGCTGGCAGATCGTCGGGGTCTGGGGCTGGTGGACCTACATGAAGCGGCCGGTCGCCGCACCTGCCGGCTGAGCACATCGCAGCGGGCGCACGACCTCCCCCCGACGGCCGCTCCGCCGGGACCTACAGCCTGACGGCCTGGCTCAACGGCTCGACGACCGCCCAGCGTGGCCGACGCTGCTCACGACCCAGGTCGTGACGGGTCGTCAGGCGGGTCCGTCTCTGCCACGCGCCATCCGTCCGGCCCACTCGGGGGTGCTGGCCAGGCTCTCGTGGGAGCCGACGCGCACCACACGCACGAAGCTCGTGAGGATCGAGGCCAGTGCCCGCGCCTCGTCGCCGGCGGGCGTGCGCATCCCGAGCCGCTCCGCCAGCGACGTGGCCGGCAGCACGCGCACGCGCACCCGACGGTCAGCCGCGATGCCGGCCAGCTCACGGGCCGCCGCGAAGGCCGTCCGGTAGCCCCCGAGCTCGTCGACCAGCCCATGGTCGCGGGCGTCGGCCCCGGTCCAGATGCGGCCGCGGGCAACACCGTCGACGTGACCACGGTCCAGCCCTCGCCCGGCCGCGACCTTGTCGACGAACTCGCCGTAGATGCGGTCGAGCATCGCGCTGACCTGGTCCCACTGGGCGTCGGTGAAGGGCTCGGTGGTCGAGAGCAGCAGGGCGTTGGTGCCGCGGTGCACCTCGTCGGTGGTGACGCCCAACCGCGAGAGGAGGCCACGGGCCACGAACTTGCCGTACACGACCCCGATCGAGCCCGTGATCGTGCCAGCCGCGGCGACGATCCGGTCGGCGCCCATCGCGATCCAGTAGCCCCCGGAGCCGGCCACGCCGCCCGTCGACACCACGACCGGCTTGCCCGCTTCGCGCGCCCGGGCGACCGCCCGCCAGATCGCGTCGCTGGCCACCGCTGAGCCGCCCTGGCTCTCGACCCGGAAGACCACGGCACGGACCCGCTTGTCGCGGATCGCCTGCTGGAAGCCCGCCCCCACCGAGTCGGAGCCCATCACCCGCCCCATCGACGACGGGCGGCTGCGGCCGACCTGGATGATGCCCTGGCCGTGCACGAGCGCGATGGTGGGTCGCCGCCGGTCCAACCGGGCCCGACGGCGCCGCGACGCCTGGTAGCGCCGCAGGGTCACGAGCCGCGCGTGCTCGCCTGCCCGTTGCAGCGCGGCCGCCACGGACTCGTCACGGTAGGCCAGACGGTCGATGAGCCCCGCCGCCAGCGCCTGGGCCGCCGGCAGCGGCGCGACGTCCAGCACCGCCGCGGTGCGGTCAGGCTCGAGCCCGCGTCCCTCCGCGACCGCTGCGAGGAGCTGCTCGTGCAGGCTCGCGACGATCCGGTCGTAGGACTCCCGGTGGGCGTCGGTGAAGGCGCGTTCGGTGAGGACGTTGCGGGCCGTCTTGTACTCGTGGCGGTGGTCGAACTCCGCCGTGACATCGAGCTTGTCGAGGAGGTCGGCCACGAAGGGCTGCACCATCGCAACCCCGGTCACCCCCACCTCACCGGTGGGCTGCAGGTGGACCTCGTCGAAGCCGGTGGCCACGAGGTAGGCGAAGGCCGGGTGGCCCGCCTCACTGAAGCTCTGGGCGTGCGCGATCGCGGGCTTCCCGCCGGCGCGGAAGGCCACGATGGCGTCCCGGAGCTCCTGCGCGTGCGCCCAGTTCTCGGCTGGCGCGTCGACACGGGCCATCACGGCTCGCACGCGCCGGTCGCGGGCTGCGGCATCCAGGACGTCGACCACGTCGCGGAGCGAGGGGCCGCGCCCGGTGACCAACTGCGACAGCGGCTCGGTCGGTCCGTCCGTCACGGGGCGTGACAGATCGACGGCCAACACCCGCGGGGAGCGCCGCAGGCGGCCGAACCGGTGCACAGGCATGGCGTCCTCGCGGCGGCCCGGGCCGGGGATGGCCGTCGCGCTGCCCGTCACGGTAGTCCTGACCTCGGGTTCCCGCTGGCCGGCTGGGCGGCCCTGCTGACCGGTGTGGCCAGCTGGGCCTATCGTCGCGAGCAGACCCGCCGCTGCACCTGATCCGACCGCCCGGTCGGGACCGGCGGCCGGTCGGCCGAGGTACCAGCCCAGGACGGGTCGGGCCGACCCGGGAGGACCGCGATGCCAGGGCAGGTTCCCGTGACGATCAGGCCGCTCGCGCCAGAGGAGACCGGTGCGTTCCGTACCGTCGCACGGCGGTCGTTCGGGTGGCTGGACAGCCTCGGCTTCTCGACCAAGGGTGACGGTGTCCTGGTCGCGGTCGATGACGACGGCGAGGTGGTGGGCGGCACCGTGCTGCGCACGTTCACGACCGGGGGTCGCAGGATCGGTGTCGTCGACTGGGTGTTCGCGGACCCGGAGCGGGCCCCACGTGGCACCGGGAGCGCGCTGCGCGACGCCGGGATGGCCTGGTTCGCCGAGGTGGGCGCGGATGAACTGTTCGCGAGCATCGAGCCGTTCAACACGGCCTCGGAGGCCCTGCACCGCGCTGGCGGCTTCGCCCCCATCCCCTGGAAGGTGCAAGCCGCACGCTGGGGCTGGCGGTTGCCGGAGGTGCACCTGCGCAGCCACCTCACCCCCTACGGTACGAACGAGCGGCCCTGGGTGCGACCGGTGGAGGCCGACGAACGCTGGTGGCGCCCACGCACCTGGTGGACCGCCACCGCGCCGATCAACGTGGCGCTCCTGCTGATCGTGAGCGTCCGCTCGCCGCTGGGCCTGGCCACCGACGTCAGCGGTCTGCTGTGGATCGCCAGCATCACCCTCGCCCTCCTCGGTGTCCGCGAGGGGCTGGTGCGCCTGGTCGCCCGTGGCTTCGGGCAGCGACGGTTGCTGCACGTGCCCTGGAGCAACGGCGTCCCGGTCGCCGGGCTGTTCGCGCTGGCCTTCGGGATCTGGGTGCCGCTGACGGGCTCGTCGGTCCCCGCGCCTGGCGGCACCTGGCGGCTGGACCGGGAGACGAGGTGGATGCTGCCGGCCCACCTGGTCGGCGGGCTGACGGTCGCGGCGCTCGCCTGGGCGCTGCTGCTGCTCGGTCCCCCGGACGGTGCGGTGCCCTGGTCCGACGTCGCCCGGGCCGCGATGATGCTGGCCTTCCTGGACCTCGTCGTCCCCGCGGACCACTTCGTCGGGACCACCGCTCGGCTGGCCTTGCGCCACTCGCCGGCCACCTGGATGGTGGTGGCCGCTGTCGGCGCTGGGCCGACCGTGGCCGCGCTCCTGACCTGACACCGCCGGAGCCACCATGTCCTCG
>SLQK01000102.1 GCA_007131525.1 Nitriliruptoraceae bacterium
CGACGTAGGCGCTGCCGGCGTCGAGGCGGATACCGGCCCCACCGGGGGAGCGGTAGGCGGAGAGCCGGCCCGTGTCGGGTCGGAACCCCTGCTCGGGGTCCTCGGTGGTGATCCGCGCCTGCAGGGCGGCCCCGCGGACGGCGATCGTCTCCTGGCGGAGCCCCAGATCCTCCAGGGTCGCGCCGGCAGCGATACGGAGCTGGGAGGCGACCAGGTCGACGGAGGTCACCTCCTCGGTGACCGTGTGCTCGACCTGGATGCGGGGGTTCATCTCGATGAACACCGCCCGTGCGTCGGGCTCGGTGGCCCGCTCCACGAGGAACTCCACGGTCCCGACGTTGCGGTAGTCGACCGCCCTGGCGAAGGCGACGGCGTCGGCGCACAGCCGGTCGCGCAGTTCCCCGGGCAGGTTGGGGGCCGGTGCCAGCTCGAGCACCTTCTGGTGACGGCGCTGCAAGGAGCAGTCCCGCTCGTAGAGGTGGACCACCTCGCCGCGGGCGTCGGCGAGCACCTGGACCTCGATGTGGCGGGGACGGGTCATCGCCTGCTCGAGGAAGACGCTGGGATCGCCGAAGGCACCCTCCGCCTCCCGCATCGCCGTCTCGACCGCGCTGACGAGATCGGCAGGGTCCTCGACCCGGCGCATCCCGCGACCGCCACCGCCGGCCGCAGCCTTGACGAACACCGGGAAGCCGATCCGCTCCGCATGCTCGACCGCCTCGGTGGGCGAGCTGAGCAGCGGTGAGGCGGCCAGGACCGGGATGCCCGCCTGCTCGGCGACGTCGCGGGCCCGGGTCTTGCTGCCGGTCAGCTCCAACACCTCGGCCGGTGGGCCGACGAAGGCCATCCCGGCCTCGGTCACCGCTCGCGCGAGGGCCGGTGACTCCGACAGGAAGCCGTACCCGGGGTAGACGGCGTCGGCGCCCGCGCGGAGTGCGGTGTCCACGATGGTGGCGATGTCGAGGTAGGCGCGGACGGGGTGGCCGGGCTCGCCGATCTCGTAGGCCTCGTCGGCCTTGATCCGGTGCAGCGAATCGCGGTCCTCCCGGGCATGGACCGCGATGGTCCTGATCCCGAGCTCCGTCGCGGCCCGGAAGGCCCGGATCGCGATCTCCCCACGGTTGGCGACGAGCACCGATTCCACGATCGTCCTTCCGACCCGCCCGTGGCACTGAGCTCGGGCATCCGACAGTGCGTCCCCGGTGGAACGCGCCCGACCGGATGCTAGGCCGGCGCAACCCGGGGCGCTGCGCCCGCAGCTGGGCGGAGGGCGGTGGCTGTCGCGGCCTCCTGGCACGGGGTGTCGCGGTTGCGAGCGCGTGCGCCCAGGCGCGCGTAGCATGGTGGATCGGCTCTTCTGGGGAAGAGCGGGGAAGGGCGGGGGAGGGCCTTGATGCAGCGACGCTCCCGGGTCGTTCACGTCGACGACGACCCCGAGACCCTCGTGCTCGTCCAGCTCATCCTCGACGGCGAGCCGGACCTCGACCTGGTGTCGTGCAGCACCGCCGCTGAAGCCCACGTCGCCGCGGCCGCGGCGGTGCCCGACCTGTTCCTGATCGATGTCATGATGCCCGGCACCGATGGGCCGACGCTGCTCGAGGAGCTGCGGGCCCACCGGGTGTTCGCCCACGTGCCCGCGCTGTTCGTGACCGCCAAGACCCATCCCAGCGACCTCGAGGCCCTGTCACGCACGTCGGCAGCGGGGGTCGTCCGCAAACCCTTCGATGCGGCGACGCTGGTCGCCCGGGTCAGGGGCAGCCTCGCGGCTCGGGTCGGCTGACGGCCGTCGTCGCGTCACCGGTCACCGCCCGGGTCGTCGTGAGCCCGCCGCGGGGTGGGTGACCGCAGCGTGGTGAGCCTGCCGCGCTGCAGCGCCCGTAGTGAGCCCGCCGCGGGGTGGGCGACCGGGCCGTCGGTACGCTGACCGCCGCATCTCCCCCTGTGGACCCGGGTCCGGGCCCACGCTGCGCCAGCCACCTCGGCGCCAGCCCGCCACCGACCGAAGCGAGCAGCCGATGCCACGCATCGCCGTCGATGTCCTGTTGAAGCGCGAGATCCTCGACCCCCAGGGCCGGGCGGTCGAGGAGGCGCTGCCGGGACTGGGCTACGACGGGGTCAGCGAGGTGCGGGTCGGCAAGCACCTCGAGTTCGTCATCGACGCACCCGACGACGAGCTGGCGGCCCGGGTCGATGCCATGTGCGAGGGCTTCCTCACCAACCCCGTCATCGAGTCCTACCGCTGGCGCGTCATCGACGACGCTGAGCGTGCGGACGCCTGAGTCGCCGATCGTGGGCACCGAGGACCCGGGAGGCGCTGCCAGCGACCCCACCGAACTGCCGCCGCTGCAGGATGACGGCCTCCCGACCCTGCCGACCGGCGAACCGGTCCTGCAACGCTGGTTCGTCATCGTTCTGCTGGTGATGGTGCCCGTCGCGCTCGGGGTGACCGTGTGGGCGTTCCTGGCGATCGATCGCGACGCGCTGTCGGCTGCCGAGCGCCGGCCGGCCGGTGGGCCCGAGGTCACGATCGCCCGCGGTGAGGCGCTGCTGTCCGAGACCCGCGACGCCGAGCCGGGTCCTGGCTGTGCCCAGGCCATCCGTGTGGTCGGGGACCCGGGGTCGCAGACCGCGGCCAGCACGGCGCTGCAGGGCGTGTGCGATCTCATCGACACCGGCGACTTCCCCGAGGTGCGCGAGGGTCTGGTCACCTGGATCGCCGGCGACGGGCAGCTGAGGATCGCCACCTTCGAGCTCTCCGGGGTGGAGTCCTCGGCCCGGGTCGAGGACGACCGTCTGGTCCTCGAGCTCAACGCGAAGTTCCAGTTCGAGGATCCCCGCCGAGGGTCCCCGGCGCTGGTCCACCAGCTCGTGCTCCTGACGGACCCGGGCTGGCCCGGCCGGACGGTCGGCGTCACGACGGAGCTGCGCGCGGCAGCCCTCCAGCAGCGTGCCTGCGACGTGCTGCGGCTGCGCGAGACGGAGTCCCGAGGTTGCCGCGACGCCGCCGAGCTGCTCGCCGCGGACGACCCGGTCGGTGACCTGCTGGAGGTCGGGTTCCGCGATGACCGCTGACACCTCGGCGTCGACGGGCGGCCATGCCGACAGGGCTCCTGCAGACGGCGAGGTGGCAGGTTCGCAGCGGCTGCAGCGGCTGCAGCGACTGCAGCGACGGACCGTGCGGGTGCTCGTGGCCAGCCAGGTGCTGGGCGGGATCGGCGTCGGCTCGGGGGTCGCCGTGGTCGGGCTGCTGGCCTACGAGCTCTCCGGGACCGCGGCCCTGTCCGGCGTGTCGGCCACCGCCTCCACCCTGGGAGCGGCCGCGGCGGCGATCGTCATCGCGCGCCTGTCGGTGGTGCGGGGACGCCGGCCCGGGCTGGTGACCGGGTACC